>CAZMTB010000230.1:0-16122 GCA_964569095.1 uncultured Aquificales bacterium | reverse complement strand
GTGGGTACCACCGGTGCGGCCATGCTGCTGATCAAGCCATTCCTAAAGGCCAACAACTACAGGAAGACCAAGACCTACATGGTGGTCTTCTTCATATTCCTGATCTGCAACATAGGAGGTTCCCTAACCCCCCTTGGTGATCCTCCCCTATTCCTCGGTTTTCTGCACGGGGTGCCCTTCTTCTGGACCTTCAAAATCCTGCCCCACATGCTGCTGGCCTCTGGAATCCTCCTGGTCCTCTTCTTCTGCATAGATACCTATTTCTACAAGAGGGACGGCGTTACCGCCCCTCCCGACGCTACCGGGGAGAAGCTGAAGGTAGAAGGTCTCTTTAACCTTCTGCTTTTGGGCGTGATCGTAGGGGCCGTGCTTTTCAGCGGCACCGTGAAGCTCGGCGAGGTCTCCATACTGGGAGTGCCCAGGGAGATTGAGTCTCTCATAAGGGACGCTGTGATGGTCTTGATGGCCATAATATCGTTGAAGCTTACCAAGCAGGAGATCAGAGAGGGGAACGACTTCTCTTGGTTCCCAATTCAGGAGGTGGCCTACCTCTTTGCGGGGATCTTCATGACCATGATACCTGCCCTGGCAATTCTCAGGGCGGGAGAGCACGGTGCCTTGGCAGGTCTCATCAGGTCCGTAAAGGAGCCCTACCACTTCTTCTGGATCACTGGTATTCTCTCGAGCTTTCTCGACAATGCTCCCACCTACCTAACCTTCTTCAACACCGCCTTGGGGAGGTTCTTTGTGGGGATTCCTGAGCATCAGGCGGTTCACATGCTCATTGCCCACAAGCCCCTCTACCTCGAGGCCATCTCCGCAGGTGCCGTCTTCATGGGTGCCAACACCTACATAGGAAACGCCCCTAACTTCATGATAAGGTCCATAGCAGAGGAGGCTGGGGTGCCCATGCCCAGTTTCTTCGGTTACATTCTCAAGTTCTCCCTGCCCATTCTTATTCCCATCTTCTTCGTGGTCACCTTCGTCTTTTTCAGGTAGGGTGGTGAATTATTCACAAGAGGTGTAAGTAGTGGTATAGCCTCCCCCATGGGGAGGAGAGGGTGTAAAGAGGGGTATTTGCAAAAAGAGGGGAGAGCGATCCTCTGGGTCGTTCTCCCCTTTCTCTTTATCTCTTCGATGGTTCTTGCCGCTCAGGTGGAGGTGACCTCGGTTAAGGTAGAGAAGCGGGATTCACGCCCCAGACTCACCGTTGCGCTTGAGGGATTGAAGCAGAAGCCCATCCTGGAGGTGATAAACGGGGGTATTCCCTACACCGTGGAGTACCAGGTCAGAATAATGGAGGAGAGGCTACTCTGGGATAAGACCCTTTGGGAAGGTGTCTATTCAAGGACCCTTAGGCTCAACTTGATAACCAGGGAGTACCGAATAGAGGACCCAACTGCCTATCCCAAGAGGTTCTCGGAGATGGATGCCTTTATTAAAGAGGCCTCCGTTGCCACCTTCCCCCTCCCTCAAGGGGTTCTGGACTCTGGTGCCAAGGGTGTTTACGTGGAGGTTAGGGTTTACAGAAACAGCATCCACCTCTTCTTTCCTCTATCCCTCATAGCCCCTCTCATAAGACCAGACTCGGATTTTGACACGGGATGGATCAGGGTAGAGAGGTAAAGAGAACGACCCCAGCCGACTCCAGAAAGACCATTCTTCTGGTTGGGGTGGTGCTTCTACTCTTCGTGGGACTCACCGTCTTGGAGATCACCCTTCAGGGCAAAAAGGGGCCATCCTTGCTTCCCACCAACGTGGTGATCTTTGCCCTAATCAATCTCAACATACTGATGCTCATGGTCTTTATGCTCCTGCTGGGGAGAAACCTGATAAAACTCTACTTCGAGCGGAAGAAGGGGGCCATAGGATCGCGGTTCAAGACCAAGCTGGTCTTTGCCTTTATCGGTCTATCCATAGTTCCTACGCTCATGCTCTTCCTCGTGGCGAGCGGAATAATAACCTCCCTCGTGGATAGTTGGTTCAGCCTTCAGCAGGATCTCTTCATGCGTGAGTCCCTCTCTATATCCCAGGAATACCTCGAGAGGTGGAAAGAGGATGCGGAGCGTATATTCTCGGCACTCCACAATTGCACAGGGCTGAAGGTGGAGAGCCCCTACCTCACCTCTGAGCGGTTGGCTTTGGTGGCCGGCGAGCATGGGGCGAAGTTGATAGAGGTATTCAATCTACAGGGAGAACTGGTGGCCCAGAGCAAGAACAAGCCCAAATATGCCACATCGAAAGAGGCGATCCGAGACTTCCTTGGGGACCGTAAGAAGGTGATTGGCGAGGAGATGGATAGAATCTACAAGGTGTTCGTTAAAGGGCAGGATAGGATAATGGTGGTCACCTACAAGATTCCCTCCTCGGTGAGAAAGAGTCTAACCACCATAACCAACATCTACCGCGGGTACCAGGAGATGAAGTCTGTGAGCAAGTCGGTGAAGTGGCTATACATCATCTCTTTTCTGGTGGTGACCATGTTGATCCTCTTCTCTTCCATGTGGATAGGCTTACAGATTGCCAAAGGAATAACCGTGCCCATAGAGGCCTTGGCCAAGGCCACCGAGGAGGTTGCCGCCGGTGACCTCGACGTTTCTGTTGGTGTTAAGGCCGATGACGAGATCGGGATACTGGTCAACTCCTTCAACTCCATGACCCAGGAGCTCAAGAAGAACAGGAGGCGGTTGGAGGAGGGGAAGAGATACATTGAGACCGTTCTGGAGAGCGTGGCCACGGGGGTTATCTCTTTGGACAAAGAGGGGAAGATCATCAGCATAAATGCTGCGGCGAGAAACCTGCTCGACCTTGGAGAAGATGCGGATTTCGAGGGAAACTCTTACAGGGCCCTTCTGTCTCAGGGTCCCTTCCAATCCCTCATGGAGACCATACGGGATGCTTTGAGGCAGGGGGACTGCAGCGGTAGAAACGAGGTTAGGCTGGTGAGGGAGGAGGGTGTAACCATTCTCAACGTGGGAGTTACCCCTATCTACGATCAGGAGGGCAGGTACGACGGGATGGTGATCGTTTTGGAGGACATGACGGAGCTTGCCAAGGCCCAGAGGGCGGCTGCCTGGGAGGAGGTGGCCAGGCGCGTGGCCCACGAGATAAAGAATCCCCTCACGCCCATTAAGCTCTCTGCCCAGAGAATGAGGAGGCGGGTTGGGCGTGCCGAGATACCGGAGGAGGAGAAGAACGTACTGAACCATTGCATAGATACCATCATTGACCAGGTTGACCTCATGAGGAACATGGTGAACGAGTTTCACCAGTTCGCCAGATTCCCCAAGATTTCGCCTGTTCCCTGCAACGTGGAGGAGATAGTGGACGAGATAAGAACCACCTACCACTCTTCCCATCCCAAGATAGAGATTTCGGTGGAGAGGGTTGGAGAGTTGCCGCAGATCATGCTGGACAAGGAGCAGATGAAGAGGGTACTGATGAATCTGGTGGACAACGCCATAGAGGCCATGAAGGGAAGGGGTAGGGTGGAGATAAGGTTGCTTAGGGACTACGCCAGCAACCAGCTCGTTATTGAGGTGAAGGACGAGGGAGAGGGGATTCCCCCCGAAGAGAGGGAGCTTATCTTTCAACCCTACTTCACCACCAAGGAGGGGGGTACTGGCTTGGGGTTAGCAATAGTGAACAGGATAGTGACAGACCACGGGGGATACATCAGGGTGAGACCCAACAGACCGAAAGGCTCGGTATTCGTGATAGAGCTTCCCATAACCGAGGTGTGAGCGTATGACAGAAAGGGCTAAGGGCTGCATACTCATAGTTGACGACGAGGAACCCATCAGGGTCTCTCTCTCCGAGGTGCTTCAGGACGAGGGATATGTCCCAATCTCTGCCGAGTCGGCGGAGGAGGGATTTGAGATCCTGGAGAGGGAGCAGGTGGATCTCGTTCTTCTGGATATCTGGCTTCCAGGAATGGACGGTGTGACGGCCCTTCAAAGGATTAAGGAGACCGATCCATTGATGCCCGTTATCGTTATCTCGGGGCACGGTACCATTGAGACTGCAGTTAAGACGGTTAAGCTGGGAGCCTACGACTTCGTGGAGAAGCCCATCTCTCTGGACGAGCTTTTAATACGCATATCCAACGCCTTGGAGCAGTCTCGCCTGAGAAGGGAGAACCTACGCCTGAGAGAACGCATGGAGGAGGAGAGGGTCTTCATCGCCCAGAGTCCGGCCATGCAAGAGCTTCTTAGGCAGGTGGAGATCGTGGCTCCTACCGACGGATGGGTGCTCCTGATGGGAGAGAGCGGAACGGGAAAGGAGCTGGTTGCCAGGCAGGTTCACGATAGGAGCCTGAGGAGGGACGGTCCCTTCGTGGAGGTGAACTGTGCCGCCCTGCCGGAAGAGAGGGTAGAGGTGGAGCTGTTCGGGAGTGAAGAGGTGGCAGACGACGGTACCAGAAGGGTGGTTAAAGGGAGATTCGAGCAGTCTTCGGGAGGCTCCCTCTTCCTGGACGAGGTGGGAGACATGTCCCTAACCACCCAGGCCAAGGTGCTGAGAACACTTCAAGAGCTCGCCATCTGCAGGGTTGGCAGTAAAGAGACGATTCCCTTGGACCTTAGGGTGATAGCCTCTACCAACAAGGACCTGGAAAGGGCCATTCAGGAGGGTCGGTTCAGGGAAGACCTCTTCTTCAGGCTCAATGTGGTTCCCATCACCGTTCCACCTTTGAGGGAGCGGAGGGAGGACATCGTTCCCCTCTGCGAGCACTTCATCTCTTTCTTCTGCACCAAGTACGGCAGGGGCCTGAAAAGGTTGTCTCCCAAGGCTGAGGCCCTTCTGATAGGATACTCCTGGCCTGGAAACGTGAGGGAGCTGAAGAACGTGATGGAGAGGCTGGTGATCATGGTTCCAGAGGACGAGATTCTTCCAAAGCACCTTCCCCTGGTGATCCAGCAACGGGGTGAGGAGGGCTACAGATTGTCCTACGATCAGCCTTTGAGGGATGCCAAGGACGCCTTCGAGAGGGAGTACATCATAAAGCAGCTTGAGAGGCACAACTGGAACATCAGCCACACTGCAGAGGCCTTGGGAATAGAGAGGAGCAACCTCTATAAGAAGATGAGACAGCTGAAGATAGAGAGAAGGTGAGACCATGAGATACTCCGACGCGGGAGTGGACATAGAGAAGGGCAACAGGGTGGTTGACTCCATCAGGGAGATGGTGAAGAGCACGTTCTCTCCTCTGGTGTTGGGCGATATAGGGGGATTTAGCGGCTTCTTCCAGCTTCCCTCTGGCATGAAAGATCCCGTTCTCACCGCTTCCACCGACGGCGTGGGAACCAAGTTGAAGGTGGCCTTCATGGCGGATCGTCACGATACGGTGGGAATAGACCTGGTGGCCATGTGCGTTAACGACCTGGTGGTGACCGGGGCCAAGCCCCTATTCTTTCTGGACTATCTTGCCACCGGCAGAATAGACGAGGATAGGGTTGCAAGGGTAGTCTCGGGTATAGTGGCGGGATGCCGTGAGGCGGGATGTGCCCTTCTGGGAGGAGAGACCGCCGAGATGCCCGGCTTCTACGCAGATGGCGAGTACGACCTGGCAGGGTTTGCCGTGGGAGTTGTGGAGAGGGAGGGGATAATAGACGGTAGCGCCGTTGAGGCAGGTGATGCTGTGGTGGGCATTTCCTCTTCCGGGCTTCACAGCAACGGTTACTCCTTGGCGAGGAAGATTCTCTTCGAGAAGATGGGGCTGGGTATTGAGGATACCATTGAGACGGGAAGGAGCGTTGCAGAGGAGCTTCTCACTCCTACGGTGATCTACGTGAAGGCAGTGGATGCCTTGCTGTCTACGGGCGTAACCGTTAGGGCCATGGCACACATCACGGGGGGAGGGTTGTTGGATAACCCGGTGAGGGTGTTGCCCGAGGGAGTGGCTATGGTTCTTGACCCTTCCACCTGGGAAGTTCCCCGGATCTTCCGGCTCCTTCAAGAGGAGGGAGAGGTGGAGATGAGGGAGATGTTCAGAACCTTCAACATGGGAATAGGCATGGTGGTGGTGGTACCTGAAGGGGAGGTGAGGGCCGCCCTCGCTGCCCTTGAGGGGGCAGGCTTTCCCTCGAGACTGATTGGTAGTATTATTAAAGGGGAGAAGGAGGTGCAGATAGAATGGGAGCGTTACGTTTAGGGGTATTAGTTTCGGGCAGGGGTAGCAATCTGCAGTCCATCATGGATGCCTGCCAGAGGGGAGAGACCAAGGCAGAGGTGGTGGTGGTTTTAAGCGACAACCCCGATGCCTACGGCCTGGTGAGGGCCCAGAATGCAGGGATAGATACCCACGTTGTGAAACCATCGGACTATCCCGACAGGGATTCCCACAACGCCGCGATGGGTGACATTATAGAGAGGTACCAGGTGGAGTTGATATGCCTTGCTGGGTACATGAGGGTGCTGGCTCCTTCTTTCGTGGAGCGATTCAGGCACAGGATAATAAACATACACCCTGCCCTGCTTCCCTCTTTTCCTGGCCTGCACGGACAGGAGCAGGCCCTTGAGTATGGGGTGAAGGTGTCGGGGTGCACGGTTCACTTCGTTGACGAGGGGGTGGACACGGGGCCGATAATCATCCAGGCGGTGGTTCCCGCTTTCCACGACGACACCGAGGAGACACTCTCTGCCCGCATCCTGGAATACGAGCACAAGATATACCCGGCGGCCATAAGACTCTACGCCGAGGGAAGACTGAAGGTAGAGGGTAGAAAGGTGGTGATCGAGGGGGATCCGCACAAGACCTGGGCCTTTACTAATCCCCCGTTGGATGCCTGAAAGGGGAGGGTTTAGAGGTGAATATGATTAAGAGAACGAGGGTACTGGCTCTGGTGTTGTTTGGGCTGGTTGGATGCACCTTTGGGAGTGGTAGTATGCAGGTTAATGTGTTGAATCCTGCTCAGCCCCTATACGAAGAGGGAATGGCAGCCTACAACACTGGAAACATAGATACGGCCATAGACAGGTTCACCGACGTGGTTCACTACTATCCTCACAACGGGCTTGCCGACGATGCCACTTACATGCTTGCCAAGTGCTACGATAAGAAGGGTGACACCCTCGATGCCGCTCGGTACTACCAGCTTTTCGTTGAGAGGTTTCCCAACGACAGGAGGACACCTGCCGTTCAACGGCGTTTGAAGGAGTTGAAGTCGGGGTTGAAGTAGTAGAGGAGGTAGAGATGGAAGAGGTTGAGGTTGGAAAGGTTACGAAGTTCTTCTCGAGGGTAAGCGTGGGGGCAATAGAGGTTTCGGGAGAGGGATTTGGTGTTGGTGACGAGCTTCACTTCAAGGGAGCCACCACGGACTTCACCCAGAAGGTGGACTCCATGGAGGTGGACAACCAGAAGGTTGAGCGTGCCAAGGCCGGTGACCTTGTGGGAATCAAGGTGAACGAGAGGGTGCGTCCAGGGGACAAGGTGTTTCTGGTGAAGGCGTAGTGGAGGGAGGGTGTAGCTATGGCCATGGCTGAGGTTACCGTGGTTCCCATGGGAACCGGTACCCCTTCTCTTAGCGCCTACGTGGCAGAGGTGCTGAAGCTGGTGAAGGAGTCGGGAATAAAATACCAGCTCACCCCCATGGGCACCATCCTCGAGGGGGATCTAGACGAGATATTCGCCCTGGTTAGGAGAATGCATGAGGTTCCCTTCTCTGACGAGATAAAGAGGGTGGTCACCACCCTGAAGATAGACGATCGAAGGGACAAACCCCTCACCATGGAGAGCAAGGTTGAGGCAGTAACCAGCAAGGTGTAGTGGTTAGAACAGGGGTCAGGTCTCGATAAGGGACGATCTAATGAGGGGTTCTGCCTGGGGATTGCCGAGGTAGTAGATCACTACCAGCCATCCTTCTGCTCTAAAGAGGTCTGTGTACCCTCCGTCGTAGGGACTCCCCTGGTATCTCTCCAGTGCCAGGGGGGTATCGCCGTTCCAGGGAGATCTGAGGGTAACGGCAGAGAGGTTCTCTTTGATGAGCCACCTGTATGCCAAGTGCAGGGTGTTTTCTACTGTTAGCGCCATGGGAGCATGGGCGGAGTTTATCACCTTTCTTGGAGGGCTCCATCGTTGCAGGTCGCTGCTCTCTGAATACCATATCCCGAAGGGAGGCTCGTCTTCCCGAATAAAGAGGATCCATTTTCCATCGTGTCTCGCCAAGGAGCACTCGTTTAGCCTCTTGCCACCTCCTCTGCTTGGCAGGTGGGATAGCCACTCCCAGTGTTTGGTGTCTGTGACGAGCAGCAAAGGGCGCTGCTCGCCGTCTCTCTCCATGGCGCCGTAGGCTGTAAAAACGTAGCCGTGAGGGGTTTTGATGGGCTTTCCGTAAAAGGCGTGTAGTTCCACTCCTGGTATCTTCACAGCTTGCCTTTCGCAGAACTCCGGTTCTTCGCTAAACGAGACGAAGCAGGTGTTGTGGCTTCCCACTACGCAATCCCTGGTGCATAGGGAGAAGAGGTTCTCTTCAAGCTTCCCCACGATTGCGTCCAGCTCGTTTCCGGCTGCGAACACCGTTTTCTCGTCTCCAAGCCTGACCAGGGGCTCCTCGCAGGGCTCCAGATGGGCTTTTAGATACTCTTTGGTGGCGATCTTGATTCTTTTAACTATCCCATTAAGGCCGTGGACTTGGGCACTGCTCGTTCTTCCCCGGCGGTAGTAGAGGTAGATGTTTCCCTTGTACACCACCGCCGTGGGAAAGGCCGAATAGGTGCCTGCTTCCCTTGGTACCACCGTGCGGATGGCCTTTATTTTCATACCCACCTCCTCTTTGGTTCTCTCCCCTTCTCATTAACCAGATTGGATAGTCTCAAGTCACGGGTAGGGTGTAGGCGTCTTTATCCTTAGGTTATGATCCCCTACCGCCGTTGGCGCGCATCGAGATATTACACCGATAACGGCCTTCTTGATCGTTTTGTCTGTTCTGTTTGGGTAGGTGGACGGAGGTTTTTCCCTTCTTTCTCGTTTAGATTAAACCCTTGAGCCTGATGGTATTTTCTGGGCGTTGAGTAGCATTTGGTTCTTTGGTGATAAGCGGAGTTGATGCTTGATATTAAAGGCTTTCTTAGAAAGAATCGCTTTTTCTTGATCCTGATTGTTGGGGTTATTTGGGTCGTTTTTTCCATTGGATGTTGGGCTAAAATTTGAAAAAATGCTCGCTTGAAGCCCTTGAAACACCATTAAGTTTTGGTGTAGTAGCGAAGGTATAGGGCAGAGGGTTACAGTGAAAAGGGGAGTCGGGCAGGCCGAAAATAAAGATAGACGAGGAAGGAGACGGCCTGTTGGCAAAGGCTGAGTTTTTCAACGAGATATCCACTTTCTACGGCTCCCTGAGCAAGGGAAAGAGGATGTCTCTATGGTTGGGTGCTGGTCTTCTATTTGTGCTCTTTCTCATTCTTGCCTTCAGTTACTCACAGAGAAGTACCATGGGGGTACTATTCTCCAATCTCGATTCCAAGGATGCCTCCGAGGTGGTGAAGTACCTGAAGGAGAAGAACGTGGAGTATCGTCTTTCCAAAGGTGGCTCTACGGTTCTGGTGCCCAAGGAGAAGGTTTACGATCTCAGACTGGAGCTGGCCTCCGAGGGCCTACCCAAAGGGGGAGGGGTTGGATTCGAGATATTCGACAAGACCAACATAGGCATGACCGACTTTCTGGAGCGCATCGAGTACATAAGGGCCCTGCAGGGAGAGCTGGCCAGGACCATCAGCAAGATAGACGCGGTAGAGTTTGCCAGGGTGCACCTGGTTATTCCGAAGAAGAGCCTCTTCCTGGAGGAACGCCAGCCTCCCACCGCTTCTGTGCTCCTGAAGCTGAAAGATGGGGTGAGCCTCTCTAAGGGGCAGGTGAAGGGGATAGTGCACCTGGTCTCCTCGGCGGTTGAGGGACTCAAACCCGAGAACGTCACGGTGGTTGACACGAACGGTAGGGTGTTGAGCGATATTCTGGCCTCTGAAAAGGAGGAAGAGGAGAACAAGATTGGTGGCCTTAACCGGATAGAGTACAAAAA
This sequence comes from uncultured Aquificales bacterium, assembly GCA_964569095.1. Taxonomy (GTDB): domain Bacteria; phylum Thermosulfidibacterota; class Thermosulfidibacteria; order Thermosulfidibacterales; family JALWSI01; genus JALWSI01. The sequence continues at coordinate 6,112 of CAZMTB010000230.1, read as the reverse complement.
GAGGCTGGAGAGGCTCTACGAACAGAAGATCGTCTCCCTTCTGGGTCAGACCCTTGGGCACAACAAGGTGGTGGCCAAGGTCTCTGTTGACGTGGATTTTGGCAAGGTTGAGCAGTACAAAGAGTTTTACGACCCCGAGAACGTGGTTAGGAGTGAAGAGATCACCAGTGAGAAGGGGGTGGGTAATCTGCCCAAGGTTGGGGGCATACCGGGTGTTGAATCCAATCTGGGTCCTCCCGAAGTGCTCTCTAAAGAGGGAAGCAAGGTACGGTACAGCAAAGAGCACAAGATAAGGAACTATGAAGTCAGCAAGACCACGGAGAAGAGAATAGAGCCCGCTGGGGTTATCAAGAGGATCTCCGCGGCCGTGATGGTTGACGGCACCTACGAGGTGAAGAAGGAGGGAAAGAAGGAGAAACGCGTCTATCATCCGAGGTCCAAGGAGGAGCTTGAGGCGATAAAGAAGGTGGTTATGGGGGCCATTGGCTACAATCCCAAGCGCAAAGATAGCGTGGAGGTGGTCAATGTTCCCTTCAATACGGAGGAGCAAGAGTCTCTTCAGAAGACTTTTGCCAAGGAGGAGAGAAAGGTGCTGGTACTCTCCGTTTTGAAGTATTTGGTCTACTTTGTTTTCGTGGTCATGCTGATCCTTTTCGTGCTTCGTCCCCTGGTGAAGTGGATAGTTGAAGGGGGACTCACAAGGGAGCCTACGGCACGAGAGGGGGCGGGGGTTGATCTCACCGTGGGAGAAGGAGAAGAGGGAACCGTGCCTTCCACCTACGCCGTTAGGGCTCCGCCGGAGGTTGATCCCAACGAGGTGCTGGAAGATATTGTCGGGAAGGAGAAGCTTGAGGAGCTTCAGCTGGACAAGGTGAAGATGAAGGTTCTCATGGAGCAGATACGTAACTGGGTGAGAGAGAATCCCACCAGCACCGCCCAGCTTCTGGAGGTGTGGCTGGAAGAGGGATCTACGAGAGGGGAGTGAGATGCCAGGAGATGTCTCGGTGACCAGCGTGGATGAACTCACCGGTCCCCAGAAGGCTGCCATATTCATCATAGCCTTGGGGGAAGATGTTGCGGTGGATGTTATGCGGGAGCTCTCAGAGCAGGCTATACAAGAACTAACCCAAGAGATTTCTCTCACCAAGAATGTTGATCCCGAGGTCTCTCGCAAAGTGTTGGAGGAGTTCTACAGTCTCACCCTTGCCAGAGAGTACCTTTCCAAGGGGGGAGTGGACTACGCAAAGAAGGTACTTCTGGAATCTGTTGGCCCCCAGCGTGCCAAGAGCATATTGAATCAGCTGGTTAAGGGTATGGAGTCTTCCATTGGCTTTGATGCCCTTAAGAACATAAATCCCCAGCAGCTTTCAAAGATCATTCAAAAGGAGCATCCCCAGACTATTGCCTTGGTGCTTGCCCACCTTGATCCTCCCCAGGCGGCTGAGTGCCTTGCATCTCTCCCCGAGAACATTAAATTAGAGACGGTGAAAAGGCTCGCCACCTTGAACGACATCTCACCTGAGGTGTTGAGGCGTCTGTCCGTGGTGCTGGAGGAGAAACTGCACACCATGACCACAAGTAACATAGAGATAGGTGGAATCAAGTCGGTAGCGGAGATACTCAACCGCATGGACAGGGAGGCCAGCAAAGAGGTGTTGGACAACATCGCCAAAGAGAATCCCGACTTGGCTGCTCAGATCAGGGACATGATGTTTGTATTCGAGGATATCGCCGGTCTCGACGACGTGGCAATGAGAGAGATCTTGAAGAGAGTGGACAAGAGAGCCCTCACCGTTGCCCTCAAGGGTGCCAGCGAGGAGGTGAAGGAGCGCTTCTTCAGCAACATGTCCTCCAGGGCTGTTGAGACCATAAAGGAAGAGATGGAGTACATGGGTCCCGTGAAGCTCAAAGAGGTGGAGAAAGCCCAGCGAGACGTGGTAGATGTTGTGAGACGTCTTGAGGACGAAGGGGTGATCTCCCTTGGAGCAGGGGCTGAAGAGGTTCTGGTATAATACTGGGGTTGTGATCAAAAAGGTGGACGAGAAGAGGGTGATGCCCTTCAGGTTCTCGCCTCTGGGTGAGGCGGGAGAGGGGGATGATCTTCTCTCGTTCGAGCCAGCTTCAACCCAGTCGTCTGCCCGGGATGGTGATGCCAATTCCCCTGTAGAGAGCGACTCGCCTCGCCCAATGGTGAGGGAAGAGGAGCTTAACTCCGTATTCGAGGAAGCGAAGAGGGAGGGATTCGAGAAGGGCAGGGCAGAGGGCCTCGAGAAGGGCTACCAGGAGGGTTTCCAAAAGGGTAGGGAGGAGGGTTTCGCCGCCGGTTTCCAGGAGGGATTCCAAAAGGGGTTCCAAGGAGGGAAGCAAGAGGGCCTTGCCCTTTCGGAGAAGAGGTTCCAGGGGATCTTGGAGAGGGCCAAAGAGTCTTTGGAGAAGCTGGCCAAAGCGAGAAGGGATCTTCAGGATAGTCTCAAGTCTTACGAGGCCGAGCTGGTCTCCCTGGCCTTTGAGATAGGTGCCTCTATAGCCATGAGGGAGTTGAAGGAGAGTCCTGAGGGAATTGGAGAGGTGGTTCAGAAGGCCCTGGAGAGGATAGGGGAGTCCAGCGAGGTGGTGGTGAAACTCAACCCCAAGGATCTTGCCCTGTTGAAGGAGTCCGGCGACTTCGAGGGTCAAGGTGTGGAACTGGTATCTTCTCCCAGTGTGAAGAGGGGAGGATGTGTTGTGGAGACCGAGAAGGGGGTTGTGGATGCAACCTTGGAGACCAGGATAAAGGAGGTTGCCGACTCCCTGCTTAAGGGAGGAGAGGCAAATGCCTGCGATTGACCTCTCTGCCTACCGGAACGCGGTTAGGTCGGTTGATCCCATTGCTACCTACGGCAAGATCACCGAGGTGATAGGCCTCTTGATAGAATCTGAGGGTCCCGCCTCTTTTATTGGAGAGACCTGTCTTATTCGGGCCAATGGCAACGGGGGAGGAGACATCCCCGCAGAGGTGGTGGGATTTAAAGGGAGAAAGGTGCTTCTCATGCCCCTGGGAGAGCTTCAGGGTATAGCCCCTGGAAGCAGGGTGATTCCCACGGGGAAGGTGCCCACCGTGCCCGTGGGAAAGGGTCTTCTGGGAAGGGTTCTCGACGGCCTGGGTAGTCCCATAGACGACAAGGGTCCCGTAGACGTGGAGTGCTGGTATCCCATTCAGCGTGATCCCCCTTCTCCCCTGGAGAGAAAGCGGATTACGGAGCCCTTCGTTACCGGTGTTAGGGTGATAGACTCGTGCCTGACCTTTGGAAAGGGTCAAAGGGTGGGAATCTTTGCGGGAAGCGGTGTGGGCAAGAGCACGCTTCTGGGAATGATTGCCCGTTACGCCCACGCGGATGTGAACGTGATTGCCCTCATCGGAGAGCGTGGGAGGGAGGTGAGGAACTTTCTGGAGAGGGATCTGGGGGAGGAGGGATTGGCCAAGTCTGTGGTGGTGGTTGCCACCTCTGACAAGCCACCCTTGGTGAGGAGAAACGGTGCCTTGGTGGCCCAAGCCATTGCAGAGTTCTTCAGGGACCAGGGAATGGACGTTTTGCTCATGATGGACTCCGTAACTCGCCTGGCAATGGCCCAGCGTGAAGTGGGGCTGGCGGTTGGGGAGCCTCCTACCACTAAGGGATACACCCCTTCTGTATTTGCCATGTTGCCCCGTTTCTTGGAGCGCTCTGGCACCTCTTCAAGGGGAAGCATTACGGGTATCTACACGGTGCTGGTAGAGGGTAGCGATATGGAGGAGCCCGTTGCCGACGCGTTGAGGGCCATACTCGACGGGCACATCGTCCTCACCAGGCGGTTGGCCCACATGAATCACTATCCCGCGGTTGAGGTTCTCGAGAGCAACAGCCGAGTCATGGTGGACGTGGTGAGTAAAGACCACTACGCCTACGCCGGTGAACTGAGAGACCTTCTGGCCACCTATCGCGAGGCGGAGGATCTCATATCCATAGGGGCCTATGCCAAGGGTTCAAATCCCAAGGTTGACCTGGCAATTGCCATGAAGGAGGAGATAGATGCCTTCTTGAAGCAGGGAATCGACGAGTCGTTCTCCTTCGAGTCCACCCTACAGTACCTCGAATCACTTCACAAAAGGATAGAAGAGCTGAAGGCGGGGTAGGTGGTAGATGGCACCTTACCGTTTCCCTTTGGAGAAGGTTTTGAATCATAAGGAGTCCCTCAAGGAGCTTCAGTTGGGGAAGGTGAGGGAGATAGACCTTTTGATCCAGAGGACCGAGGAGAGGAGAAGGGGCTTGGAGAGCGAGGTTAGCAGAATATCCAACGCCCTATGCGGACAGAATGGGAAGGAGCTATCCGCGGGAGAGCTTGTGGGGTACTACCGTCGCATGGGAATGGTGAGAGATGCGATTCACCAGGCCAACCAGGAGCTGAGGTCCCTTGCCCGTAGGAGAGAGGAGGAGATGAGGGTTCTTCTGGAGCTTCACAAAGAGATAAAGATGCTTGAGAAGCTGAAGGAGAAGGGTTTGAGCGAGTACAAGGCCTCTGAGCTTAAGAAGGAGATAGAGAGGATAGACGAGGCAAACGTTGTGAGGTATGCCAGAAAGGAAGAATGAGAGGGCTAGTTAAACATACTTTGACACTTGGCGTGGTGTTGGCCTTGATCTCACTGGGAATGGGCGTATCTGCTGCCGGTTCGGGCGAGAAGGATCGAAGTTCCAAGGTTTCCCAGGCGAGCCTTCTCAAGGCAGAGAGAGTGAGACTTGCCCAGGAGGAGAAGGTGATCAAGGTGCTGAGGCAGGAGCTTGATCTTCAGATCAGGGAGCTGCTGAAGTTGAAAGAGGACATCTCAAGTCTCGTGATACAGAAGCAGAAACTCCTTGCCAAGATAGAAGAGGCGAAGAAGGCCACGGAGGAGCTTCAGAAGAGGAACAATCCCGCCAAAAATAGGGAAAAAGAGGCAGAGAGGTACAAGAAACTGGGGGAGTACTACTCCACCATGCGTGCAAGCAAGGCCGCCTCCATCCTTCAGGAGATGGATCCTAACGATGTGGTACAGATCTTGCTCTCAATGGATCCAGAGGCAGCGGCTGCCATTCTTCAGAGAATGGACCCCAAGAAGGCAGCCGTTGTTAGCGAAAGGATGAGAGGTGGAGATGGTGACGGCAAACAGTAGTATCACGGGTTTCTTCGCGATGCTGGGTGCGGTGGCAACCGCTTCCCCCAAGTGGGAAGAGATTTCCACCGCTTCTTCCTCCTCCACTCCTTTCGGTTCCAAGGGATTTGGTGCCCTTATGGGCAGGGAGCTTGCAAAGGGTTCCTATGTGTTCAAAGGCAAGGGAGGAACGGGTCCTCCTGCGAGGGAGGTGAAGGGTCCCGGCTCTCAATTCGGCGTTGATGGTCTTGGCAGGTTGAAGGCCCTGGAAGAGCTCAATTCTGGTCAAACAGTGGCCATTGGTGGTGAGCTTCAGGTGCTCTTCCACACCTTGCAGGCCATGGACAGCGCCAACACCCCTGACGAGCTGGTGGAGGCCTTCACTGGCTTGTTCTCTCCAACGGTGGATTCGGGGATAGAAGGGGGACTCTCTGCGTTCTCTGATGCCCCAGGGGTCCAGGGCGAAGGTATGCAGAACGCGCTGCTTGAGGCGCTCCTGTCTGTGATGAACCAGGGAGTGCAGGTTCAAGAGGGTCCTTCTTCCACGGCCTCTGATGAACCGCAAAAGGGGGTTGATGCGTGGGGAGCCACTCGGGCGTCGCCTGAGGGGGAACTGGCAAAGCTACTTGCCAGACTGCTCTCGCAGGAAGAGTCTGATGGTCTTTCCGCTTCCGCTGAGGCTCCTCCTACTGCCTTGAACAGATTGGAACGGCTTCTTGCCCAAGTGCTGGATGGCCATTCCCGGGAACGGAGAGGAGAGGATAGCACCGCCGAGGCGCTGTCGAAGATGGCGTTTCTTGAAGGTGCAGAGGAGGGACAGCCTGGGCAGGGTGGCATTGATGCCCAGGAGGTTAGGGACATTAAGGATACCCTCTTTGAGCAGAGGCAGGCGGTTGTGAAGAGGCTTGCCCAGCTATTGGGGGAGATGCTGGCGGCGCGCAAAGAGGGAGGCCAGGTGGGCGAGAA
>CAZMTB010000229.1:0-1821 GCA_964569095.1 uncultured Aquificales bacterium | reverse complement strand
CTCTCTCCCACCTACGGGAGGCTCTTCGTGGAGCCTCTGGACAGGGGGTACGGTATCACCTTGGGCAACGCCATGCGCAGGGTGCTCCTCTCTTCTCTGCCGGGGGCTGCCGTCACCTCTGTAAAGATAGAGGGGGTAGATTACGAGTTCACCACCATTCCGGGGGTGAAGGAGGACGTTACCCACATCATCCTCAACGTGAAAGAGCTCTTGTTGAAGAGCTACACCGACGAAGAGAGAACCCTGGTGATCGACAAGAGGGGCCCCGGCGAGGTGAGGGCGGCAGACATAGAGACCACCCACGACATAGAGGTGCTCAACCCCGACCTTCTCATTGCCACCCTCGACAACGAGGAGGTTCACTTCAGGATGGAGATGAAGGTCTCCAGGGGCACCGGGTACCTGCCGGTAGAGAAGATGGATCACCGCAGCTTGCCGGTGGGAACCATACTGGTTGATGCCTCTTTCTCGCCGGTGCGCAAGGTGAACTTCAGGGTAGAGAACGCCCGCGTCGGTCGCGAGACCGACTACGACAGGCTCATTCTCGACGTCTGGACCACCGGAGCGGTTCATCCCAAGGACGCCGTCTCCGTAGCGGCCACCATACTGAGAGACCACATGGACCTCTTCTCCCGGTTCGAGGAGGAGCCCCAGGTGGTGTCTCCCGTCTCCTCTGAGAAGGAGGAGGTGAGCGACGAGAAAGAGAGCATTCTCGACAGGTCCATAGACGAGCTTGGGCTGACGGTGCGCTCTCACAACTGCTTGAAGAGAATGAACATAAACACCATCGGGGACCTCATCAAGAAGAAGGAGTCCGACCTTCTCAAGGTGCGCAACTTCGGCAAGAAGTCCCTGCAAGAGGTGCAAGAGGTGTTGGCGAAGCTGGGGCTCTCCCTGGGCATGGGAGCAGAAGAGGAAGAGGCCGAAAAGGCTGCCCAAGAAGAATAAAAGGGAGGATTATCTGCCGTGAGACACGGAAGAAAGGTACCTAAGTTAGGCAGAAAGGCGGAGCACAGGAAGGCCCTTTTGAGAAACCTGGTCACCGAGGTGCTGCGCCACGAGAGGGTGGAGACCACCCTGGTGAAGGCCAAGGCGGTTAAGCCCTTGGTGGACAAGATGGTCACCCTGGGCAAGCGGGGCGATCTGCACGCTCGCAGGCAGGCCTTGGCGGTGATAAGGGACAAGAAGGTGGTGCACAAGCTGTTTGCCGAGCTTGCTCCCCGTTACGCCGAGCGCAACGGGGGATATTGCCGTATCTACAAGCTGGGCTTTCGCAGGGGCGACGCGGCACCCATGGCGATTATCGAGATGGTGGATTCTCCCAAAGAGATGTGAGCCCTTAAAGTTAACCTTTGTAACATAGCGGAGTTGCGGTAGAAGGGCGAGCCTTCAAGGCTCGCCCTTTTTGGTTTTAATGCCTTGCCGAGGAGGTCGTCTCTTCTTTTCCCCTGTTTTTCTTTGTCTTTCTGGGCATACCTGTTGGTTCTTGAGGTGCTTTGCTGCAGCCGCTTTTGGATCTTTCTGTGGTTTATACCGGTGTGTTGGTATAAATGTGTAAGTTTCGGCTCGGTGTCCCCCGTATAATAGGAATAAGGAGGAGCGGAATGGAAAATTTGGGTATTGGGTTTTATCGAAAGGGATTTGCTTAAGGTTTCTTTTCTGTTATTAGCAAGGGTGGTGTGTCAAACAGGTAGATGTTGGAAGGGAGGTTGGGAGACTTGGTTGTATTGGTTATAGATATGTAGATAGAGGGATTCTCATCTAAGGGTTGGTTTCTAGTGTAACTGATTGGAAGGATGAATTTTTGATAAGGAGAGATAG
>CAZMTB010000228.1:0-4038 GCA_964569095.1 uncultured Aquificales bacterium | reverse complement strand
CAACACCTCCTCCATCTCCATCACCAAGATAGCAGCCTTCACCAACAGGCCCGACAAGGTGATCGGCATGCACTTCATGAATCCCGTACCGGTGATGAAACTGATAGAAGTGATAGAGGGTCTTCAGACCAGCAAAGAGGTGACCGACCTCGTGGTCGCTCTCTCCGAGAAGATCGGCAAGGTGCCAGTGGTGATCAAGGACTCTCCGGGATTCGTCTCAAACCGGGTGCTCATGCCCATGATAAACGAGGCCATCTTCGCACTCTACGAGGGAGTGGGCTCTCCAGAGGCAATAGACACCATCATGAAGCTGGGAGCAAACCACCCCATGGGTCCCCTGGCACTGGCAGACCTCATCGGCCTCGACACCTGCCTCTTCATCCTCCAGGTGATGTACGACAGCTTCAACGACCCCAAATACCGCCCCTGTCCCCTCCTGGTTAAGATGGTGGACGCCGGCTACTTGGGCAGAAAGAGTGGCAAGGGCTTCTACGACTACACCAAGTAGATGAGACCAATACCTCCTCACACCACCTCAAATAAGAAGGCCTCTTTGAGGGTAGAGATGCCCCATTGGCCTGAGGAGGAGTGGTTTGACGAGCTAAGAAAGAGGGTGAAAGAGACCGCAGAGGACCAAGAGACGCTACTGCTGATCCTTGAGCTATCTTGCGTTGGGGAGGGTTCCCCCTCCCCTCTCTCCTTTAAGTGCATGGAGGCGGTGAGAGAGCTTGAGGAGTTCCCCCACCCTGTGATCGGCATGGTGCAGGGGGAGTGCTTCGACTGCTGCCTGGAGGTGGCCGCTGCCTGCGACCTGCTCTACGCCTCAAGGGGCTCCTCGTTCGGCCTACCCTCTGGGCACCTTCCAGGGCTGGGAGGCACCCAGCGCCTGACGAGAATCATGGGACTGGCAAGAGCCAAGGAGCTATACCTTACGGGTAGAGTCTGGGACGCCGACCAGGCCCACCTCTACGGGCTCTTGAACGGGGTATCTCCCTCAAGAGAGGCAATGTGCAGAGAGGTGGAAGAGTTCACCGATATTCTGCTGTCACGCTCTCCCAGGGCCCTCACCCTGTGCAAGGAGGTGGTGCACAGGGGATACGATCTGGACCTCAGGAACGGGTGCGAGCTGGAGAGGGAGGTGTTCTCCCTCTGCTTCACCACCCACGACCAGAAAGAGGGAATGAGGGCCTTTGCAGAGAAGAGGAAACCGAGGTTTGAAGGGTTAGAATAGAGGTTAACGGAGGAGAGATATGCGTTTTGAGCTTACCGAAGAGCAGAGCATGGTTAGAGACATGGTCCGCCGTTTCGTAGAAGAGGAGATAAAACCCAAAGCGGCGGAGATGGACAAGGAATGCCAGATATTCCCCGAGATCTACCAGAAGCTGGCGGAACTCGGTCTTTTCGGCGTCTACATACCAGAGGAGTACGGCGGGGCGGGAATGGACGTGGTCTCGTACGCCATCGTGATTGAAGAGCTATCCAGGGGCTGCGCCTCCACGGGCATCCTGGTATCGGCTCACACCTCCCTGGTGGTGGACCCCATCTACAAGCACGGAACCGAGGAGCAGAAGAAGAAGTTTCTCGTGCCCCTGGCCTCCGGAGAGAAGGTGGGTGCCCACGCAATGACCGAGCCCGGTGCAGGAACCGACGTAGCCTCCATCTCCACCACGGCAAGGAAGGAGGGAGACAAGTACATCATCAACGGAACCAAGCACTTCATCACCAACGGCAAGGAGGCGGGAATATACGTGGTATTTGCCAAGACCGACAAGGAGGCCCGTCACAAGGGAATAAGCGCCTTCATCGTTGAGAAGGACACCCCAGGCTTCTCCATTGGAAAGCTCGAACACAAGCTGGGGATAAGGGCCTCTTCCACTGCAGAGCTCATCTTTGAGAACTGCGAGGTTCCCGCCGAGAACCTGCTCGGAAAAGAGGGGCAGGGCTTCTACATCGCCATGGAGTGCTACGACGGGGGAAGGGTTGGAGTGGCAGCCCAGGCAATAGGTATCGCACAGGCCGCCTTTGAAGAGGCCCTCGCGTTCGCCCAGGAGAGGTCCCAGTTTGGCCAGCCAATAGCCAACTTCCAGGCAATCCAGTTCAAGCTTGCGGACATGGCCACCGCAATAGAGGCGGCCCGCCTACTCAACCTGAAGGCCGCCTGGCTCGAGCAGGAGGGCAAGCTCTTCTACCACCACTCCGCAATGTCCAAGCTCATGGCCTCGGACGTGGCCATGAGGGTGACCCGCGAGGCCATACAGATAATGGGAGGCTACGGGTTCACCCAGGACTACCCCGTGGAGAGATACTACAGGGACGCCAAGATCACCGAGATCTACGAGGGCACCTCTGAGGCCCAGCGTCTCACCATTGCGAGAAACCTTTTGAAAGGCATTGGAATCTAAGGAGGAGCACCCATGAAAATAGCGGTCTTCTGCAAGTCTGTCCCCGACACCGAAACCAAGATCAGGCTGAAGGGTGACAGGCTGGACACCAGCGGAATCAAGTACATCCTGAACCCCTACGACGAGTTTGCCGTTGAAGAGGCGGTTCGCATGAAAGAGGCCAAGAAGGCCGACGAGGTGGTGGCCATATCCATGGGTCCAGCAAGGGCCCAGGAGGCGTTGAGAAACGCCCTCGCCATAGGAGCAGACAGGGCCGTCCTGGTGAGCGACGACGCCCTGGACGGCTCCGACACCTTGGCCACGGCAAAGGTCCTCGTGAAGGTGATAGAGAAGGAAGGCGGTGACTTCGACCTGCTCCTGTTTGGCCAGAGGGCCATAGACGGAGACACCTGGCAGGTACCCTCCCAGGTGGCAGCCCTCCTCGACCTACCCCAGGCAACTGGGACGGTGGGACTCGAGGTGGAGCCCGGCTCAAAGGCAGTGGCCACCAGGCTGGTGGAGGGCGGCGAAGAGGTGCACGAGCTCTCTCTGCCAGCGGTTATCTCGTGCAGCAAGGGACTCAACGAGCCCAGGTATCCATCGCTGCCAAACATAATGAAGGCAAAGAAGAAACCCCTAACCACCTACTCCTTGGGTGACCTGGGGATAGATCCCTCCGAGGTAGGGAAAGGGGGCTCACGCACCCAGGTACACTCCTACGAGCTGCCCCCCGAGCGAGGTGGCGGCAAGAAGGTAGAAGGAGAGCCCGAAGAGGGGGTGGCGGCTCTGGTCAAGTTCCTGAAAGAAGAGATCAAGGTTATCTAAGGGGAGATTGAGACATGAGTCTGTGGGTAATAGCAGAGCAGAGAGACGGAAAACTCCGCAAGGCCACCCTTGAGGCCCTCAGCGAGGGAAAGAGGGTTGCGGAGAAACTTGGAGTTCCCTGCGAGGCGGTCATCGTGGGCAGCGGCGTGAAGGAACTCGCCGCTGAGACCGGGAAGTACGGTGCCCAGAAGGCCTACGCGGTGGATAGTCCCGAGCTGGAAAAGTACAACCCCATATCCTACTCCAGGGCGATAAGTGATCTGGTGAAAGAGCACTCCCCAAAGGTGGTCTTCGTGGGCAACACCCTGAACGGCAGGGAGATAGCCTCGCGAGTGGCTGCAAAGGTGGGAGCTGGCCTGGCGTCTGACTGCATAGGCTTCGAGGTCTCCGATGGAAAGCTGGTGGCGGTTCGCCCTGCCATATCGGGCAAGGTGATAACCAAGATAGGTTTCTCCTCTGATATCCAGATGGCCACCTTGCGCAGCAACGTGTTCGACATCGAGGAAGGCGACGGCAGTGCCGAGGTGGTAGAGGTCTCCTTCTCGGCTGCCCCCGAGGACGCCAAGCAGACCCTCAAGGAGTTCGTGAGCAAGGAGACCGGCCGTCCCGAGCTCACAGAGGCAGCGGTGATCGTCTCCGGTGGTAGAGGCCTGAAAGAGGGAGAAAACTTCAAGCTTGTGGAGGAGCTTGCAGACCTGCTGGGAGCGGCGGTTGGAGCCAGCAGGGCAGCGGTGGACGCCGGCTGGAGGCCCCAGTCCTTCCAGGTAGGACAGACCGGCAAGACCGTCTCTCCCAACCTATACGTGGCCGTTGGCATCTCGGGAGCCATCCA
>CAZMTB010000227.1:0-6972 GCA_964569095.1 uncultured Aquificales bacterium | reverse complement strand
CCTTTTACAAGGCGGACTTCGTCGAGTCGGTGAAGGCCATCATCTCTGAGACCAAGGCCCCTCCGGAGAGGCTCATTCTCGAGGTGACCGAGGCCTTGGTGATAGAAAACGTGGAGGCGGTGATCGCCACAATGAAAGAGCTTAACTCCATGGGGGTAAGATTCTCCATAGACGACTTTGGAACCGGCTACTCTTCTCTCAAGTATCTACAAAGATTGCCCATTTCAGAAATTAAAATAGACAGGGGATTTCTCATCGACATACCAGAGAACAAAGCAAACATGGCTCTAGTAGACGCCATAATAGGAATTGCTAAGGCCATGAACCTGGAGATCGTCGCAGAAGGGGTAGAAACGGAAGAACAAGCAACGCTACTAGACCAGAAAGCAGAAATGCTTCACCAGTGTTTCCTGTTTGGAAAACCCATGCCCGCAGACGACTTTCTCAACCTGTTGCACCTTGCTCTTTAACTAGCAAATCCCCACAACAGATTTCCAATCCTCTCAGTGCTTGGTCAAAGGGGTAGGTACTCCTATCTTCCTTGGCAGCTTTCTCCATCTCGAAAGCAAGTTCAGAAGCAGCTCCCATGCCCAAAGCGGCAAGAGCTCCCTTCAAAGTGTGCGCCAATCTCGCCACAGCTTCAAAGTCCCTTCTCTCCACAGCATTCCTCAGCCCTTCAAGATTCTCCCTCACGGTGTTGGCAGAGAGCTTCAGAAACTCCTCTAGCCCTGCCCCATCCATACCGTACACCTCTGCTATGTGCCTTCTCACTTCCTCCAGCGGAACAGGAGAAAGATGAGTATCACGCCCTCTGCCCGATTCGACCAGTCTCGACGATCCTACCTCGGAAACCTCTTTACCCTTTTTCCCTGATCCACGGCCAACCACACCCACCTCTTTGAAGACGTTGGAGAGATCTTCTGGTCTAAAGGGCTTCGAAACGTAAGCATCCATCCCAGCCTTCAGGCACATGTCCCGGTCTCCCGAGAGCGCATGGGCAGTCATAGAAACGATAACCGTGTGTTTACCTTTGAGACGATCCCTCAACCTTTTCATTTCTTGAGTGGACAAAAGAGGAACTTCCACCTTTTCTCCCCTCTCGAGGGCCCGGATAATGGTGGTGGCGGTGATTCCATCCATCTCTGGCATCTGTACATCCATAAAGACCACATCAAAGTCTCTCTTTGACAACCACCTAAGCGCCTCAACTCCATTCTCCGCCTCTACTACACTATGGCCACCATCTCTTAACACTAACCTGGCCAGCTCCCGATTCACATCATTATCCTCTACAAGGAGAATATCTAGACCAACAGGAACGAAATCTCTTTGACTACGGTCGGTTTCAGCCTTCTCCCCTACGGCAGCAACCTTCCTCATAGGAATAGTGAACCAGAAAACAGATCCCTTCCCCACTTCGCTTCTAACTCCTATTCTCCCTCCCAGTAGCTCCACTATAGCTTTCGATATGGCCAAACCCAGACCTGTTCCCCCATATCTCCTCACTACCGAGTCATCAGCCTGTACAAACCTCTCAAAAATTACTGGTAACCTGTCCTTAGGAATGCCTATACCCGTATCCTCAACCTCGAACAGTACCTCACAGGTAGTCTCTCCCTCGCATTTAGGTGACACTTTTATGGCAACATGCCCTCTCTCGGTGAACTTCAAAGCGTTACCCACCAGGTTCACCAACACCTGGCGAATACGCGTGGGATCGCTCAGGAAGAACTGATCCGGATCGAGCTTGCAGCTTGCTGTTAGTCTCAGCCCTTTTCTCTCTGCCTCAAAGTAGAACACCTCCCTCACCTCATTAACCAAAGCACACAGATTAAACGGTCTCTCGGAGATAGGCAGTTCTCCAGCCTCTATCTTGGAGAAGTCCAAGATATCGTTGAGGAGAGATAGAAGGGCCTCAGCGGAGTTGAGCACCGTGCGCACGTAGTGCTCTTGTTCTGGATTCAAGGGCGTATCCAGCACAAGCCTCGACATGCCGATGATGGCGTTCATTGGAGTGCGGATCTCATGGCTCATGTTGGCCAAGAACTGGCTCTTGGCCCGGTTGGCCTCCTCTGCCCTCTTCTTCTCCTCCACGAGCTCCTCCTCCATCCTCCTGCGGTAGGTGATGTCCTCAACGATCCATATGGACCTCTCTTCACCTTCCGTTCTTTGCAGGATGGTTCCATGAGCAGAGACCCAAACATAACTACCGTCCCTTCTGGTTATCTTGAACTCCTCCGACACAAAACCATTCTCTCTCAATCTCTGGTATAGAAGATCGCCCAATCCTGGATCCATGAAGGGCTCGATCACCCTTTTCACCCTGCCCCCAACCATCTCCTTTTCACTAACCATGAAGATCTCCTCAATGATGCGGTTTACCCTCTCCACCACACCATTCTTCACGTAGATGAGGCCAACCCCCATGTTGTCCACTATAATCTCCAGCTCTTTGGTCTTCTCCTCGAGAGCTTTCTCCAGCTTTACGGTCTCGGTGATGTCCTCCTTTATGGCCATAAAGTGGGTAATAATGCCATCCTCGTTCAATATGGGGGCGATTATCGCGTGCTCCCAGAAACAGGTTCCGTCCTTCCTCTTGTTGTAGAACCTCCCCCTCCAAGTATGTCCCGACAAAATGGTAAGCCACAGCTCTTCGTAAAATTCAGGTGAATGATAACCGGATTTGAGCACCCTGGGATTCTGCCCAATGGCCTCCTCCTTGGTATAACCTGTGATCTTAGTGAAGGCAGGATTAACGTATTGGATATCTCCTTTCACATTCGTCACCACCACCGAAGATGGAGCCTGCTCCACCACAGAAGAGAGAAGCTTTATCTGCAGGAGTCTTTTCTCTTCCTCCCGGCGATCTATCACAAAGGCAAACTGATAAACTGGATGCCCTTTTTCATCTCTGATTAGGGTACCGTTAATAAGAACTGGAGTCTCTTCTCCACTCTTGGAGACAAGCCTCACATGGCAATCGCACCTACCTCTATCTTCAATCTCTCTGGAGGCCTCTTGAAGCACGAACTTATCTCTTTCGGCCACAAGCTCAAACGGGGTTATACCCAAAAGTTCTTCGGCGTCCATGCTAAGCATAGAACAAAAAGCTGGATTCACCTCGACAATTATCCCGGTATTAACGTCCACCTCGAAGAAGCCCTGGCTGGTGTTTTCAATCACCCCCGAGTACTTCTCAGTCATTCGGCGCAGCCTCTTTCTCTCCTCTTCGAGGATTACCTGGGCCTCGTCTAACCGTACGCTCTCCCTCTGCACCGCAAAGCCCAAAAGGCCTATGACGAACATGGCGATGAAGAACCCCCCCAGTAGCATTCTCACCGGGGTAAGGAAGGAACCCATAGTCATCATAACCGCTTGGGGCGAAAGCACGGCTACAAGGTAAAGACGATTACCCTCCAAGGGAGAAGAGAAGAGCATGTAACTCCTCCCCTCTACCCTCTCAGTCAAAACTCCCTCCTCCCTCAGCAACTCCCAGGTACCAGGGGGAAACCCTAAAGAAACTATCTTGTCTGGGGGAAACTGCCTGCTTCTCCTCAGCTCCTCCCGCAACCATCCCCGGAGGGGAGAGAGACTCCACATTCCACCCCCAGAGAAGAGAACCCCGTCCTTGGTGGCCAGAACCACGAATATCTTGCCCCCTCTCAAATCTTCAAGGGAACCTATCTTCAGCACTCCCCTCCTAAGGATCCCTCTGAGCACTGCGTCTGGATTGGTCATCACCGCCACAACTCCCAAATGTTTACCCTTGGCCTCCACCCTCTTAGCCACGTAGAGTCCCGTCTTACGAGTTGTTATTCCGTAGGCAAAGTAGATTCCCGTGCCCGTTTTCATGGCATCCCTGAAATAAGGCCTGAAGGAATAGTTTCTACCAATGGCGGGAGCGTAGGTGGCAGCAACGCAATTCCCCTTGGAGTCGAGGAGAAAGGCCGTTCTCACACCATAGCTCTCTTTGAGGGAGGTGAGAAGGTTATCTACCAGTACCCTCGCCTGAGTCTTGGAGATACCCCTCAAATCCCCTTTAAGAAGTTCTCCTCCGCTCAAAAGGGAGACCACAGCATGATTATGAGCGACCACGTCGACCCCTATCTCCATCACGTCTAAGTAGTGCCTCACCAATTGGGCGTGCTCTTGGAGGTAGAGGCTGATGTCCTTCTTGTGCCGTTCCACGGCAGTGTTGTACGCATTCCACCCTAACCCCAAGGCAACCAGCATGACCGCCAGGGCTACGAGAAATCCTGTCCATCTGGAACGCACCTGCTCCACCTCCAAAGGGAAAGGAGAGGTATCCCCTCCCTATGCGAACTCTTGAGATTTAATACCATTTCTACGGTATCTACACAAGGAAGCTATTGTTGTGAGCGTTCCAGAAACTCAGCGAAGAGAGAAGGAACGGATGAACTCCAAAAGAACCTCTCCCTTCTCTGGCCACGAGAAAGCTTTCCGCCTCTCCCGAGCCCAGAGAGAAACTATTCTACACACCCTGGCAGAGGAGACCGCATACCCAATGGAGCTAGCGAGGGAGGATGCATCCCAAAACCTGTAGTATACGGCTCCCTCTCCCAGAATCTCCCTCACCGATGGAAGGTCAGGCGCAAATATCACCCCCCCGAGGCTCAGGTAGTCTGCCAGCTTTATCCCCTCGTTGGTGGCTATGAACCCACCGTGTCTCTGGAGCTCCCTCAACAGCCTGGCGTGGGGAAGAAACCCTTTGTACTCCACGTTCTCTGGCGGAGGCAGCGAGCTGGCTAAATGGGGCGGCACACCGTAGACGGTCAGCCTCACCCAGGGAAGAAGTCGCAGGGCCTCCAGCACCACTTCCAGGTCCTTGGTGCCCGCATAGGCCAGGGAGAGAGGTGCGCCTGAAGAGGAGAGCCTATGGGTCCAACCGTACCATAGGTGATGGCTGGACACTCCCAGGCCCTTTAGCCACTTCTGGGTGGCCTCTACGGCACAGACCACCCCGTCTGCCCGCTGGAATACCCACTCCACCCGCCGCCTCCTCTCCAAGGGCTCCCCCAGCCCCGTTTCGGGGTCGTTCTTGAACACACCCGCCTTTCTGTGGGTCTCGAAGATGAGCGGAACCCCGTGCAGGGGCCTGGTACGAATGGCCAGCCTCGCCCACCGCTGGCTCCTGGTGTAGAAGACGGTTCCCCTGCCTCCAAAGGAGAGGAGGGTTGCAAGGCTACGCCTCCCCTCCACCACCGAGAAGAGGGAAGGCTCTGGAGCCACCCCGTAGTCCCTTTCGACCTCCGCTGCCGAGAGGACACCCTTCTCCACCACCAATACCACCTGGATGCCGAAACGCGTCAGGGCCGCACAGGTCTTCAATATCTGGACACCGTGGGCCTTCTTCGTGGGAACCTCCATCTGGGTGAGGTAGACCACGCGGGGTTCCACGGCAGGGCCTCAGTCCACGAAGAGATCCACGAAGGAGAAGCTGTTCACGTCCACCAGCCCCCGGTCCGTAAGCTTCAGGCTGGGAATCACGGGCAGGGCGAGAAACGAGAGCTGCATGAAGGGCGAACCGCTCCTCGCCCCCAGTCTGGTGGCGGCATCGTTCACCTCTTGGCAACGCCTGGCCACCCAGGAGAGGGAACGGTCCGAGAGGAGCCCAGCGATGGGAAGGGGCAAGCTGGAGACCACCTCCCTGCCCTCAACCACCACAAGCCCACCTCCCATCTCTACAACGGACTTGACGGCAACCTCCATCTCCTCGTCGCTGGCGCCCACCACCACGATGTTGTGGGAGTCGTGGGCCACGCTTGAGGCCATGGCCCCCACCTTGAGGCCAAAACCCTGCACAAAACCCACGCCCACGTTTCCAGTGGCATGGTGCCTCTCCACCACTGCCAGCTTCAGGATGTCCCGGCAGGTATCCGCCACCACCTCCTCTCCCCCAACCAAGGGGATGTGGTGCTCCTCCCCCGTCACCAGCTCGTTCTCGGTGAGGGTGATAACCCGTATCTTCTTGCCGGGCTTGTGAAGCACATAGAAGGGTTTCTCGGGCAGTCTCACCCTGCAGCTGTCCCGAAAGTCGAGCACCGTCTCCTTGCGAAGGGGCACCACCACCTCGCCGTCCCTGGCAACCACCCGGCCCCTCTTGATCACCAAGGAGACCCCGAACTGGTTCAGGTCGTCCACCACGGCGATGTCCGCCAGGTATCCAGGTGCAACCGCTCCCCTGCGCTTCAAGTCGTAGTAGAAGGCAGGATTGAACGTGACCATGCGAACCGCCAGGTTTGGAGCCATGCCAAGGTAAACCGCCTTCCTCAAAAGAAAGTCCGCGTGCCCCTCGCGCAAGAGGTCCACCGGGGTCCTGTCGTCGCTGACCAGGGTGAAGCGGGAGACGCCGTAGGCCCTCACCAGCGGCACGATGCTCGACATGTTCTTGGCAGTGGATCCCTCGCGGATCATGATGTACATGCCCCGCTTCAACTTCTCCTCGGCCTCCATCAGGTTGGTGCACTCGTGGTCCGAGGTTATTCCCGGGGCACAATAGGCAGAAACGTCCTCGTTCATCAGACCCGGGGCGTGACCGTCCACCCTTTTGCCCATGGAGAGGGCAAGGTGAACCTTCTGCAGTACCGCCTCGTCTCCGGCCAGAACCCCTGGATAGTTCATCACCTCCCCCAGGGCCAGAACCTCCTCTCTGTCAAAGAGCCTTCTCAGCTCCTCCAGGCCAAGGGTGGCGCCAGATGTCTCCATCTTCGTGGCTGGCACGCAAGAGGGAGCGGTGAAGAAGAAGTCGAGGGGCAGGTCGTCTGCCGCAGAGATGAGGGCCTCCACCGCCTCCACCCCTGCCACGTTTGCTATCTCGTGGGGATCCCAGATCACCGCGGTGGTACCCCTGGGCAATACAGCCCTGGTGAACTCCACCGGAGAGAGCATGCTGCTCTCCACGTGGATGTGGGCATCGATGAAGCCGGGAAGGACGAACTTGCCAGTGAGGTC
>CAZMTB010000226.1:0-1783 GCA_964569095.1 uncultured Aquificales bacterium | reverse complement strand
TGCTGGGTATGGACCACGCAGAGCTTGGTGGTCGTGTTGCCGAGAAGTGGGGGCTGCCAGAAGAGATAGTAGCTGCTATAAGGTGTCACCACGAGCCTGCCAAGGCACCGGAAAATCTTTTGCCCATAGTTGCAGTTGTGCACACGAGTAACATATTTGTTTTGGGAGCGGGAATAGGTACCGGTAGCGACGGCCTTGCCTACAAGCTGGACAAGAAGGCCTTGGAGGTGCTTGGTTTTTCTCAAAAGGAGGGGAGTGAATTGTGGACGGAGTTTCTGGTGGACATTGTGGAGGCCTTGAAGGAGAGCGAAGAGGTCTTTTCGGGTGAGGGAAGCGAGAAGGAGGTGAGTTGATGGGTTTGCAGGTGCTCGTTGTGGATGACTCCTCCACCATGCGCAAGTTCGTGAAGAAGGCCGTTACCGCCTCGGGACTTAATGTATCCCAGTTCTTCGAGGCGGCTAACGGAGAAGAGGCCCTGAAACAATTGGAGGAAAACTGGATAGACATAATATTCACGGACATAAACATGCCAGTGATGGACGGTATCACCTTTATCAAGGAGACTAAGAAAGACCCTATATACCGGGAGGTTCCCATTGTGGTGGTGACCACGGAGGGTGCCAAGGAGAAGGTGGAGGAGATAAGGGCCTTGGGTGTAGATGCCTTCATAAAGAAGCCCTTCAGACCCGAAGACGTGCGCAGCGTTTTACTCGAGATAGAGGGGGCGGAGTTTGAGCTTGAAGACCTTCCTGAACCTGAAGGAGGAGACTTTTGATGGATAAAGCTGCCTTGGAGAGGATGTTGGTAGAGGTGGTGTACAATGTGTTCAGCACTACTTTTTTCTCGTTGGTAGAGGAGTGTCCCGATCCTCCCTGCGAAGAGTGTGGGGATGTGTATCATGGAATGATAAGTTTTCACGACGGTGAGTGGGGTAGCCTTGACGTGGTTATCTCCCATGAATTTGCCAGAAATGTGGCCATGGACTTTCTCGGTAAAACAGAGGATGAGCCCCTTGAGGAGTCAGAGATCGCAGATGTTTGTGGGGAGATCACCAACATCATAGGGGGAGACATTAGCACCAAGCTCTCTGACCTCACGGGGGAGTACTGGAAGCTGAGCATTCCAAAGGTGGAGCGGAAGGACCAGTGTCCTCCCCTCCATTTCGAAGACCCCAACCACATAACCGTCTTTTTTCAAAATGTATACGAAAACAAGTTCTTCGTTCATCTTGCGGTGCGAAGGGAACTTTGAGGTTTGAGGAAGGGTTATGGGAGATAACATAGATGTACTCCTGATCACTGCTGAAGTGGAGGGAGAGGGTAGCCTTGCCCACACCGTGGCGGAGACTCCTCCCCTAAACCTTAGGGGGTTGGCAACCAACTCTTTCTCTGCCAGAGATATGCTTCTTGGAGGCATGGAGAAGCCAGTGGATGTGGTGCTTCTCGATCTCGACATCCCCAAGATGAGACCAGTCACCTTCGTGAGGAAGGTGATGCGTTACTCTCCTGTGCCCGTGGTGATTACCGGCAGTTTCTCTTTTCCTGAGACCGCTGATCTTGCAATAAAGGTGTTGGAGGCAGGAGCGGTAGAAGTAGTGGACAAGGCGAAGATAGTTGACTCCTCGAACGGGGTTTTGAAGGGTGTGGTTTCGAAGATAGAGAATGCTGCAAGGGTAGACAGGGAGGTGATCAAGCGCTACGCAAACACCGATCTAATAGACAAACCTAACCCTCTATCTTTTGAGGGAGATTCCGGTTTCGTGGTGGGCATTGGCGCGGGTACG
>CAZMTB010000225.1:0-11660 GCA_964569095.1 uncultured Aquificales bacterium | reverse complement strand
CGCAAAATTTATAACATCCTCCAGCTCCGCCTCCATCCCCGGATCATCGCCTTGAAGGAAAAGATCGCTGCCAGTCCGCAGGAAAAGTTCGAAATTGACCTCACCTACATTACCTCCCGAGGTCGCTGGTACTTCATCTCCTGGAAGGGAGACATTCACAAGTCCGGTGGCGTAGCCACAAACATAGGCATACACTTCTTTGACATGCTGATATGGGTATTCGGAAGCGTCCAGAGCTACGAAGTTCACTACTCAGAACCGCTGAAGAAAATGGCCGGCTACATTGAGCTTGAACGGGCAAAGGTGAGGTGGTTCCTGTGCGACTCCTGCGGCGCCTGCCTGGTGGCGTGTCCCAGCGAGGCCGCCTACCTGAGAGACGCCAGGGGAGAACAGATGATCCCCTCAATAGACGCCCTTTTGATGTGAGGAGACGGCCATGAAGAAGGAAGATAACGGTTTTGTTCCAAAGGTGGTTTACGCCCTGTGCGCCTGGTGCGGCACGGGGGGATCAGAGACGGCAGCTGCCTTTCACCTGAAGTACCCGGAGAACGTGCGCCCGTTCCGCGTGATGTGCACGGGGGCTCTGGATCCCGCCTACACCCTGAGAGCCTTCATCGAGGGTGCCGACGGGGTGGTGGTGAGCGGATGCCACCCGGGAGACTGCCACTACAACACCGGCAACTACCGGGCAAGACGGCGCATAGCCGCCATGAAGACCATTCTGGACACCTTTGGCCTCGACGGTGACAGGGTGTGGCTGAGGTGGGTCGCCCACGGAGAGGGCCAGCGACTCGTGGACACCGCAAAGGAGTTCAGCGATCACATTTCTGCCAAGGGCCCCAACCCTCTCAAAGGGCGCTGGGACACCTGAAGGAGGAATCAAGGATGAAAGGTGCCGTGGTAGAAGGAAGAGGAAACAATGCCCTGAAAGGGCTGCTCAAGTTGCTGCTGGAGAAGGGGGTGGTGTCGGGGGTGGTGGTCTGTCATCCCACCCCCAGGGGAGACTCTTACCCCTACATACTCACCTCAGATTCCGCCGAGGTGGAAACCTCCTGTCCCATAGCGCCAATCATCACCCAGCAGGGAGCAAGGGTGGTATCAAAGCTAACCAAGAGAGGGGCAGCCAGAAGAAGCACCGCGGTGGTCTTGAGACCCTGCGAGGTGCGTGGGGTGATAGAGCTCGCAAAGATAAAGCAGGTCAACCTGGATAACCTGCTCATAATCGGCTACGACTGCCCTGGTGTCTATCCCCTGGCGAGTTTCTCCGAGGGAGACCACGGGGAGATGCAAAGGAAACACGAAGAGGGATACGCCGACTTCAGCTTCGCTCCTCCCCGCCACGCCTGCCAGACATGCGTGCACCCAACGGCCTCTTCGGCCCACCTGGAGTTTGGAGTGCTCGGCGCCCCAGAGGGAAAGAGCCTCTTGATCCCCCACAGCGAGAAGGTGGCAAGGGCCTTGGAAGAGGCAGGGTTCTCCTTAGAGGTAGCGCTGGAAGATAGGGAAGAGGCAGTATCCGAATTGAGGGCCAAGAGAGAGGCCGCAAGGGAGAGCCTCTTCGGAGAGTTTGCCCCCAACGTGCAGGGGGACGAGAACCTGATGAAGACCTTAGCGGCCTGCATAAACTGCCGAAACTGCATGAGGGTGTGCCCCATCTGCTTCTGCCGCGAGTGCTTCTTCCAGTCAGACGCGGTCAAGGTGGAACCCACCAACTACCTTATGAGAGCAGAAAGGAAAGGAGGACTGAGGTTCATGCCCGACACCCTCCTCTTCCACCTGGGCAGAATGAACCACATGGCCACCTCGTGCCTCGCCTGCGGTGTGTGCGAGGACGCCTGTCCCGCCATGGTTCCCGTGGGTCGCATGTTTGCGATGGCGGGGAGGCAGGTGCAAGGGGTGTTCAACTACACCCCCGGGGCCAGCCTGGAGGATCCCCTTCCCTACCTGGAGTACCAGGAGGAGGAGTTCCACCAGTGGGAGAAACCCTACGAGGAGCACATAGAGTAGAAAGGCCTTGAAACCGGGCGCCCCTCTCCGCCTGTAAGCCGGGTTCTGTTCCTCCCCTTGAGGGAGGCGGCAGCCATTCCTCTGGGATGAGGGTCTCCCCTCACCTCGTGCAACCTACCCGGGAGCTTGGGGCGGGCCACCCTTCTCCTCTGGCGAGGAGGCTCCCCTATTTGGTCTTGCTCCAGACGGGGTTTACCGAGCCGACCCAGTCACCTGGGCCGCTGGTGGGCTCTTACCCCACCGTTTCACCCTTACCCAACGGGCCAACCCGTCAGGCGGTCTCTTCTCTGTGGCACTTTCCACCCCTCTCGGGGTCTGGGCGTTACCCAGCGTCCTGCCCTGTGGAGCCCGGACTTTCCTCTGGCAAACCGGTCTTTGCCAGCGGCTGCCCGGCGGACTTGAGCGCCCGGTCCAAGGCCATGTTGGCAATCCTGTCGGCCTCTCTGTTACTACTCCTGGGATGATGTAATATACTCGCCTTATCGAACATTTTCAAGAGGTTCACCGCCTCTTGGTGCAAGGGCTTCAGGTGGGGACTCTTCACCTTGTACTCTCCCCTAACCTGCTTCACCACAAGCTCGGAATCGGCATACACCGTTACCTCCCTTGCCCCCTTGCGGAGCAGGTACTCCAACCCCCTGATCAATCCCTTGTACTCTGCAACGTTGTTGGTGGTGGTTCCCAAAAACTCCCCCCTAGCCTCCACCCTTTCGCCGTCGCGGTAAACCACGAAACCGCAGGCGGCGGGGCCGGGATTTCCCCTGCTGGCACCGTCAAAGAGGAGAACGTACATCTACTCCCCGTCCTCCTCCTCTGCCTTCGGCTCTTCCCAGTAGTAGAGAATACGCTGGCAGAAGGGGCACTGCAGCACCTCCTCCCCCTTCTTCACCTCCACGAAGTGTTGGGGGGGAAGCTCCATCTTGCACCCCAGGCACACGGCATTCTCCGCCCTCACCACCGCGAGACCATTCTTGCTCTTCATTATCCTCTGGTAGAGCCTGATGAACCGGGGAGGAATGGTCTCGGCCAGCCTGCGACGCTCCTCCCTCACCTGCTCCAGCTCCTCCGCCAACCTCTCCTGCTCCTTCTTTCCCTCCCTCTTTGCATCCTCCAATCGTTTCTCCGCCACCCCAAGCTCCTCCTTCGCCTTGGACAACTCGCCCTGGGCAACGGAGATGTCGTCGAGCAGGATTATCACCTCCTCCTCGTAACGGTCTATCTCTGCCTTGGCCTGTTCTATCTCCTTCAGCATGGCGGTGTACTCTTTGTTGTCTTTCACCTGGAAGAGCTTTCCCTTTCTGTCGGTTATGCGCTGGGCAAGATCGTCCATGGTGGCCTCTCTCTCCCGGCGCCTCTTTTCAAGCATCTTCAACCTGGCCGCGGCCTCTTCAACCACCCTCTTCTTCTCCTCCACGGCGGAAGAGGCCTCCTCTATTGCCGTGGTGACGCCGCCACGATGCTCCTCCTTCTTTGCTATCAACGAATCCAGCGACTGGAGCTTCACCAAAAGCTCAAGCTCTCTCTTCACAACAAATCCTCCTTGAAAGGATTCTCCATCTCCACCTGGAAAACTTCAACCTCGCCATCCACAAGCCCTCGCAGGGTAGATACCAAGAGCTCCACGGCAGGCAACTCGGTCCCATAATGCCCCGCATCTATCACCGTCACTCCCAGGGCCGTGGCGTCCAGGGCCTGATGGTACTTCAGATCCCCAGTGAGGTAGAGCTGGGCACCTGTGGCAGCGGCACCTGCAACCAGGTCTCCCCCACTCCCGGGGCAGAGGGCCACCTTCCACACCCTCTTTTCACCGAGGGACGGAGGATTAACCACCCTCAACGAGGAAACGCCCAAAGCCTCCTTCACCAGGCCGAGAAAGTCTCCAAACTCCAAGGGCGATCCCGTGAAACCAACCCTCCCCAACCCCTTCTCCTCCTCCACCACCATGGGACCCTCCACATCGAGGCCCAGGAGCCCTGCCACGTGGTCTGCCAGACCCCCAGGGGCAACGTCGAGGTTGGTGTGCAAGGAGACAAGGGAGATCCCCTTTTGGACCAGGGTCACCACCGTTCTTCCCACTTCAGTGTCGGTACTCACCCTTCTCAAGGGCTTGAAGATCAAGGGGTGGTGGGTAACGATGCAGTCGGCACCCCTATCGAGTGCCCTATTCACCACCGGGGCAACGGGATCCAAGGCAACCGCCACGGAGGAGACCTGTTGGTCAACCTCCCCCACCTGTAGCCCCGAGTTGTCCCACGAAAGGGCAAGGGAGAAAGGGAACTCCCCGTCTAAGAGTTCGAGCAGCCTGCCCAGTCTCACGGCCATACATAAATAAAGGGGATGGAGCACACCATCTCCATCCCCTTAGGGAACTCTCGAAAGGGACAACCCCTCAGCAACTATGCATCCCCCGCGTTCTCATCAACAGGCATCTCCTACGATTAAAATGGGCCCGCCAGGAGTCGAACCTGGGACCTTCCGGTTATGAGCCGGTGGCTCTGACCATCTGAGCTACGGGCCCCCTCGCGAGTCTCTTAAAGGCCACAGCCCACCCTCCTTGTCAAGGGCATCCCTCCACCAGAATCGCCCCACACTGCCTTAGCGCTCTTCTGGAAACCCGCAAAAATTAAAAGTGAGTCGCTGTTTTCTTTCAACAGCCAATTTTTCAGTGAGATATGGTATGACTAAGCCCCTTGTCCCCAATTTTATCAATCCGATTAAGCGATTCTCCCTTGACATCAGATAAAAACCCTGTTTTGTAGCACTCGTTAATGGCAAGGAGGACGAGAAGAATGGCGAGAACAGTAACCAAAAAAAGAACAAAAGGAAAGGATGGTAGCAAGAAAGATGACATAGTGAAGGCGGTGGACAGGGCGCTGGTGCTGCTCTCTTGCTACCTTGACGCAGAGAACGAGAGGCTGGGGGTGACCGAGCTCAGCAACAAGGTGGGACTACACAAGAACAACGTCTTCAGGGTCCTGGCAACCCTCGAGTTCAAGGGATACGTGGAACAGACCAGACGCACCGAGGCCTACACCCTGGGCCCCAAGATCCTGGAGCTTGGTCTCATATTCAAGTACCAGGTTGGGCTGATAAAACCCGCCAAGCCGGTTATGGAGAAGATAGCGAAAAAGCACAACGAGACGGTCTATCTGGGGGTACTAAGAGACATCTATGCCATCTACATAGAGGAGGTGCGAAGCACCAGGAGCGTGCAGGTGGTGTCGCGGATCGGCTCCCGCATACCCGCCTATGCCACCGCCATTGGAAAGGTGCAGATGGCCTCCCTTCCCCCCGAGGAGATAGATAGGCTGCTGAGCGAAAACGATATAACCCCCTTCACCGAGAACACAATCTGCGAGCCCCAGGCGCTGAAGGAACACCTGGCAAAGGTTGCCGAGCAACACTACGCCTTCGACATAGAGGAGTTCCAGGAGGACGTAAGGTGCGTGGCCGCCCCCATCCGGGATTACACCAAGATGGTGGTGGCAGGCCTCTCCATATCGGCGCCCAGAGACAGGATGTCCCCTGAACGCATGGAGGAACTCTCAAAGGCCGTTCAAGAGGGCGCCATGGAGATCTCCCGCAATCTCGGCTACCTGCCGTAGGCCGTTCTGGGATAGGCTTGACCAAGAAGTCCAAAGGTATAGCTTGGAACAGACCGGTGTGGTTAAAGGTGAAGCTGAAAGGACATTCTTGGACGTGAGGGTCAAAAGGTTAAAGAAGGCCGCGGGATACCTCTTTATCCTCTTTCTCGTTTACGGTGCCCCGGGGTGGCACACGGGGATGGGAGCCGGCTACAGGGGAAGCGCGGGGTTCGTTTACGGCTACGCCTACAGCTACCAGCCCTATTCCAGGTACGGCTTTGTGCCTTGTTACCGTCCCCTGGGACCGCCACACGGCTATTGGTACGGTCACTGGCGCCACAGGAGGAGGTGGAGAGGCTACTCGAGGCCACACAGAATGGGGCATAGAGCCCCCTTCGGAAGACATCGCTGGTGATGAAGGGAGGAACCCATGGAAGGGTGGATTAAGAGGTTTACCGACAACGAGTCTTCAAGCGGCATTCTGCTGATAATAGTGACCCTGTTGGCACTTTTATTCAGCAACACCGCCCTTGCCCCCCTTTACGACACCTTCCTACACCTACCGGTGGCCATCAAGGTGGGACCGCTGCATCTCGAGAAGTCGCTATACCACTGGGTGAACGACGGTCTCATGGCCATATTCTTCCTGCTGGTGGGCTTAGAGGTTAAGAGAGAGCTTTTAGAGGGACATCTATCGTCGATTGGCCAGGTGGTTTTGCCGGGAATAGCCGCCATTGGTGGCATGGTGGTTCCCGCGCTGATCTACGTTCTCTTCAACCACGGTGATCCAGTGGCACTCAACGGATGGGCCATACCAACCGCCACAGACATAGCCTTTGCGCTGGGTATACTGTCGCTTTTGGGCAGAAGGGTTCCCTCTTCTTTGAAGATATTTCTGATGGCCCTTGCAATAATAGATGACCTGGGTGCAATAGTTATAATAGCGATATTCTACACGAGTGAGCTGTGCAAGTTATCCTTAATCATGGCTGCAATATCACTTGGAATACTCATTGCATTCAACCTATTTGGAGTAGTTAAAAAAGCCCTCTACTTCGTAGTTGGAGCGGTGCTATGGGTGAGCGTATTAAAGTCGGGAGTGCACGCAACACTGGCGGGAGTTGCGCTTGCCTTCACCATACCACTCAAGGCAAAAAACAAAGAGGGAGAGACAATATCACCGTTGAAAGACATAGAACACGGTCTGCACAAGTGGGTGGCATTTGCCATACTTCCGCTCTTTGCCTTCGTAAATGCCGGTGTAAACATAGGCAGCATTTCGCTATCTCAAATGGCACATCCCGTGCCTTTAGGAATAATGTTTGGGCTATTTTTAGGAAAGCAACTTGGGGTCTTCGGGTTTAGCTTAGCGGCAATAAGAAGCAAGATAGCAGAACTACCAGAAGGAAGTACCATGAAGCAGTTTTATGGCGTTTCTGTTTTAACTGGAATAGGATTCACCATGAGTTTATTCATAGTGTCTTTGGCTTTTGAGGACGACAAGTTGTTTCACTATACCGACAAGTTAGCCATATTGTTGGGATCTTTACTGGCTGGAGTAGTTGGTTATGTGATTTTAAGAACCAGCAAGCCTTGTGAGCAAGATGGCGAAGAGAACGCTAAAGAGGTGGTAGAGTAAAGCAGTCGATCTAAGACTTCTGAGCTAGTGAAGTGGTACCCAATTTTTGTACACCCTTGGAGCCATTTTAAGTTCGCTTCCACTGCCTCCAATGGTTCTATCCAAACAACCAAGATTGGCCTAAGAGAAGAAAGCAATATACGCTAAGAGACCCAACTATCTTGGGAGCATGGATGCGTGCCACCTACACTTTCAAGTTCATCCCCCTTTCACGAAAACTTTAATGCCATGCCCAATCACAACCAAAAATCAACTCTCACTGCCAAGGAGATTCCCCTGTCTCCTTGCAATCCCTATCCCCCCACAATAACCCTCAAGGCCTCTTTACCTCTAAACACCATTCACGGTCAAGAGAAACCTCTTGGAAGAAAGCCGACCAACAACAAAAAGGGGAGGAAACGCCCCTTCCTCCCCTTTGGGTTCAATACTTTAAGGTGTGTCTCAGGGAATACCCCAGGGCAATACCGACATCATCGAAGACGCCATCACGGCGTGGGGCACTATGCCCAGCTGGAACACCGCGATGATGGTCACCGCCACAGCCGCCACCATGCCCGGAGAGACTATCGCCTTGTCAAACTCCTCCACCGGATCCTTGGTGTACATCATAACCACCACCCTCAGGTAGTAGTAGGCGGCAACCGCGCTGTTTATCAAGGCGATGATAACCAGCGGCACCTGCCCCGCCTTGAGGCCAGCGGCAAATACGTAGAACTTGCCCATGAACCCCGCAGTACCGGGTATTCCCGCCAAAGAGAACATGAAGACCGCCATTGCAGCCGCGAGCAAAGGCCTCTTTGCAGCAAGGCCCGCGTAGTCGCTTACGTTCACGCAGGACTCGCCCTTCTTACCCAGCATGGCAACCACGGTGAAAGCACCCACGTTCATCACCGTGTAAGCCGCCATGTAGAAGAGCACGGCAGAAGCCCCCTGCCTCGTGGCCGCCGCCACTCCAACCAGCACGTAACCAGCGTGGGCTATGGAGGAGTAGGCCAGCATTCTCTTGATGTTCTCCTGCCTCAACGCCGTGAAGTTACCCACCACCATAGAGAGAACCGCCAGTATTGAGACGATGGGTACCCACAGCCCCTTCATGGAGAAGACCGTGAGCATGCACACCCTCAATATGATCACGAAGGCTGCAGCCTTGGCGGCGGTGGCCATGAAACCCGTGACGGGAGCAGGAGCACCACCGTAAACGTCTGGTGCCCAGAAGTGGAAGGGAACCGCCGAGATCTTGAAGAAGAACCCAACGAACAAGAGTAGCAGTCCCACAACGAAGAGCGCGCCTGGGGTCTTGGAGGCCTTCAGGTATGCGACCAATCCTGAAAGGGATAGGGTAGAAACCTCTGCGTAGAGCAGGGCCATGCCCAGCAGGAGGAAGCCCGTGGCAAAGGCACCAAGAAAGAGGTACTTCAAGGCAGCCTCGTTGCAAACCGGCCTCTGCCTGACGAAACCGGCCAAGGCGTAGAGCGAGATAGAGAGGATCTCCAGTCCCAAGAAGAAGAGCACCAAGTGGTTTGTGGAAACCATGCAGATCATTCCCGTCACTGCAAAGAGCACCAACCCGTAGTACTCGCCGGTGTTTCGCTTCTCTGCCGACAGATAGCTCGGCGACGAGAGAAAGGTGACCGCCGCCGCGAAGAGGAAGATCATGGTAGAGAATACGGCCAGCTTGTCCACCAGAAGCATGCCTCCATAACCGGTGAAGGGGGCGTGGTTCCAAAGCCTCAGGCCGAAGTAGGCGGCAAGTGCTAATCCTGCTATTCCTATGTAACCGTAGTGGCTCTCCTGCTCAGGATCCCCAAAGGCTCCCACCAACAACACCACTATGGCGGTCACCACCACGGCCATGAGAGGCAGAATGGGCTGTATGGCTATATCGGTCACGTTGATCATCTCACATCTCCCCCTTCTTCGAGATTTCGTCCCCCCTCAGGGCCACCTGGAGCACCTTGGGCACGGTTCTCTGTTGGTTAACCCTGGCCACCTTGGCTGCCCTCGTCTGGGCAATGAAGAGGTTTATCGAGGGCTCCATCTTGGAGAGCAGGGGCTTGGGATATAGACCTATCCAGAACATGGGAACCACTATCAGTACCATTATGGTGATCTCCCTGAGGTTGAGGTCTTTCAGCTTCTTGTTGGCAGACACCGTAACCTCGTGGAAGAACACCCTCTTGTAGAGCCACAGCATGTAGCAGGCAGAGAGAACGGTGGCGGTTGCACCCAGGATGGCAAATACGGGGTAGGTCTGGAAGGCGCCAAGAAGGGCGAGGAACTCTCCGATGAACCCGTTCAGTCCGGGCAACCCAACGGAGGAGAAGGTGGCAATCATGAAGAAGGTGGCGTAGATGGGCATCACCTTGGCTATTCCGCCGTACTCCTTGATGAGCCTAGTGTGGCGCCTGTCGTAGATCATTCCCACCAGAAGGAACAAGGCCCCCGTGGAGAGACCGTGGTTGATCATCTGCATCATGCCCCCTGCCACGCTCTGGGCGTTAAGGGCGAATATGCCGAGCATGCAGGTACCCAAGTGGCTAACCGACGAGTAGGCCACCAGCTTCTTTATGTCGTCCTGCACCATGGCCACCAGGGCGCCGTAGATGATTCCGATAACCGCCAGGGAGAGAAAGATGGGAGCAAACTTGCTAACGGCGTAGGGGAAGAAGGGCATGCAGAAGCGAACGAAACCGTAGGTTCCCATCTTCAGCAACACCCCGGCCAGTATGACGGAGCCCGCCGTTGGGGCCTCCACGTGAGCGTCGGGCAACCACGTGTGGAAGGGGAACATGGGCACCTTGATGGCAAAGGCCAAGGCAAAGGCCAAGAAGAGGAAGAGCGAGAGCCTCCCTGTTATGGGGGTGCTCATAAGGCTGAGAAGGTCAAAGGTGAGGGTGTGGGAGAGCTGGAAGTGATGGTAGTAGAGGGTGATGATGGCGGCGAGCATGAGCACCGATCCCGCCATGGTGTAGAGGAAGAACTTCACCGCCGCGTAGATACGCCTGGGCCCTCCCCACACACCGATGAGAAGGAACATGGGAACGAGCATGGCCTCCCAGAAGAGGTAGAAGAGCAACATGTCCAAGGCGCAGAAGACGCCTATCATGGCCACCTCCAGAAGCAGGAAGGAGATCATGTACTCCTTCACACGCTTCTCGATGCTCCAAGAAGCCATGATGGAGAGAAGGGTGAGAAAGGTGGTTAGAAGCACCAGGAAGAGGGATATGCCGTCTATTCCCATGTGGTAGGTAGCACCCAGGGCCGGCACCCACTTGTGGGTCTCGACGAACTGCATACTGGCCGACTGCCCGTTGAAGGCGAAATAGAGGGGAATAGAGAGCACCAGATCGATGGCAGCTGTGATTGCCGCGGTCCACCGTATCACATTCACCTTCTCCTTGTTGATCATGAGGATCACCGCAACCCCAACCAGGGGGAAGAAGGTGATTGTGGTTAGAATCGGATAGTTCACAGTCATGGCAGAGTCTCCCTTCTATCTCATCCGAAGAGTAGCCGTAACCAGTAGAGGATCACGGCCCCTCCCAAGATTCCTATGGCATAGTGGGCTATGACGCCGGTCTGGATGTACCTCAAACCGGCTCCTATCCATCCGCACACCTTTGCCACCCCGTTCACGGTGCCGTCCACGATCACCACGTCAACAAACTTCCACAGCACCTGGCGCGATCCGCCCACCAGAGGATTAACTATGAAGAAGAAGTAGAGCTCGTCCACGTAGTACTTGTTGTAAAGCAGGGTGTAGATGGGCTTGAAGGCACTGCCTATGGATTTGGGATTGGGGATGCCCTTTAGGTACATGGAAGCGGGCAGCGAGACTCCTGCCACCCCGGCTCTCACGGATATGATCATCAGCAGGTGCTCCATGTGGCCTGCTCCCTCTTCTGCGGCCTCGGCCACGTGGTGACCACCGGCGGCCAGCACGTGGTTCAGGAATCCCTCCACCCCTCCGTGGGGCAGGATGGCCGCAAAGCCCACCAGGCAAGAACCTATTGCGAGAACGATGAGCGGAATGGTCATAACAGGTGGGGACTCGTGGGCAATCTCGTGTATGTGCTCGTCCCTGGGTTCACCGAAGAAGGTGAGAAAGATCAACCTGAACATGTAGAAGGCGGTCATGAAGGCGGTAAAGGTTCCCACGAACCAGATGACCTTGTGCCCGTGTGCAAAGGCCCCTGCCAGTATCTCGTCCTTCGACCAGAAACCCGCCAGGGGGGGTATTCCTGCAATAGCCGTGGCACCTACGATGAAGGTGACCGCGGTTATGGGCATCTTCTTGAAGAGACCGCCCATCTTCTGCATGTCCAGCTCACCGTGAAGGGCGTGCATAACGGCGCCGGCACAGAGGAACATAAGCCCCTTGAAGAAGGCGTGGGTCATGAGGTGGAATATACCTGCGGCGTAAACCCCAA
>CAZMTB010000224.1:0-6558 GCA_964569095.1 uncultured Aquificales bacterium | reverse complement strand
GCCACTTTCGCAGCAGAATGGAGAGGGTAGATCCGGTTGTGCCGATGAAACGGGAGGGATTTGGTGGCATCACCAGGGAGAATATGCCAACGACCCCTGCGAGTAGAAGTAGCAGGCTCACCAGGGTGTTCACTCCCCTTCTCCATCGGCAGGTCACCAATGAGATGCCAATTGCCATTCCTGCAAGGGGGAGGGAGAGGGAGAGCCATGCCCCCCTGCTCCAGAGAGACGACCAGAGCCAGGTGCCTAAGTTGCCCACCAGTTGTGGTGCCTTGTGCAGGGCCGATGCCACCATGGCAAGGGCGAGAAACGCGGAGAATCCCAGTACGACCATTCCCAAGATGCGTACCGGTCGGCTGGTGAATACCCGGTTGATGGCCATTTTAAGGGGCTCTAAGCTCATGGGACGAAGTATAACCCAGGGGTGGGGTGGGTTCAATTGCCGCTGTGGAGGGTGCGGTGGCTGGCACGGAGGCCGGTAGGGATAATTGAGAATATCAGTTTAACTTGCTTGACAGGTGAACTTGATCCGCTACTGGAGAGTTGGATTGGGTGGCAAGTTGTTTGCTTCACCACGCGCCTTTGCGGCTTATCACCACCCACGGGGTCTTGAGGAGCAGGACCAGGTCGTTCTTCAACGACCAGCTCCTCACGTACTCTGCGTCCATCTCGAGCCGTCTTTGAAACGACAGCTGGTTTCTTCCGCCCACCTGCCAAGGCCCTGTTATTCCTGGCAAAACCGAGAGGATGA
This sequence comes from uncultured Aquificales bacterium, assembly GCA_964569095.1. Classification (GTDB taxonomy): domain Bacteria; phylum Thermosulfidibacterota; class Thermosulfidibacteria; order Thermosulfidibacterales; family JALWSI01; genus JALWSI01. The sequence goes on along the minus strand of CAZMTB010000224.1, from coordinate 5,807 downwards.
TCTCCCGGTAGGGTTCCATTGCGTCCCACTCCCTGGGCAGGTAGGGCCTTGGCCCAACCAGGCTCATCTCTCCCTTCACCACGTTGATAAGCTGGGGCAGTTCGTCCAGGCTGGTCATTCTCAGCCACTTGCCAACCTTGGTCACCCGTGGATCGTAGCCCCTAAGCTTCTTGTACTCTTCCCACTCCCGTTGCGCCTCGGGATTGGTGGCCAGGTATTGGTGCAGAATCTCGTCGCTGTTCTGGTACATGGTGCGAAACTTGTAGCACAAGAACCGACCCCCACCCCTAGCCAGCCTTTCGTGTAGAAAGAAAACCCCTCCTTCAGACTCGGCGGTGATGAGAACGCCGGCGAGCAGGAAGAGGGGAGAGAAGAGCACCAGTAGGGCGGCTCCTCCCACCCGGTCTATTATCCTCTTTGCCCTACGTTGCCAGTCGTTCCCCGTACCACGCTTCCCAGAACCTTCTGTACTCTTCATCTCGTTCCAGAATCCTCTGCCACCACTCCCTGTTCTCCACGTACCAATCTATGGTGGCGTTCAGGGCCTCTTCAAAGCTGTGCTCCGGTTGCCATCCGAGCTCCCGTTTCAGCTTCTCTGCGGATATTGAGTACCTTATGTCGTGCCCGGGACGGTCTTTCACATGGCGAATCAGTGACTTGGGCTTGCCCAGCCTCTCCAGAATGCGGTGAACCACCTCGCGGTTCTCCCTCTCGTTTCCGGCGGTTATGTTGTAAACCTCCCCAAGCTCTCCCTTTGTGAGCACCGTGGCTATTGCAGAGCAGCAGTCCTTTACGAAGAGCCACTCCCTCTTCTGGGTACCGTCCCCGTAGATGGGAAGGGGTTTGTCGTTCAGGGCGTTTATCACCATCACCGGCACGAGCTTCTCTGGGTACTGGTGGGGACCAAAGTTGTTGGAGGGCCTCACGATGAGCACCGGAAGCCCGTAGGTGGTGAAGAAGGAGGCTGCCAGCCTGTCTGCTGCGGCCTTTGCCGCAGAATAGGGATTACGGGGGTTTATTGGAGACTCTTCGGTGAAAGAGCCTTCGTACGCCACGCCGTACACCTCGTCCGTGCTGATGTGGAGAAACCTGTGGCCGCTCTCCAGATTCCACCCCGCCCTCCTCGCGGCGTCCAGGAGGGTGTAGGTGCCCACCACGTCGGTGGTGAGAAAGGCACTTGGGTTCAGAATAGAGCGGTCTACGTGGGTCTCTGCAGCGAAGTTCACCACGGCGTCCACCCTATCCACCAGGGCCTCTACCAGCGGGGCATCGGTTATGCTGCCCACCACCAGCACGAAGTCCTGCTTTCCCGCTACGAAGGCGTCCAACCGCCTGCTCAGCTCCTGCAGGTCTACCAAGGCCTTGGGATATGGCCTAAGCTTGGGTTCCCAGTCGCAGGGCACCTCTTTTGGCCCCAGGACCCGCCTCTCCTCGTTTCCCTGCCAGGGTATCCCTTCGAAGGCCTCTCCGGCGGTGGTGATCAACGCCTGGCTATTCTCCATGAAAGAGCCGAGGTTCTCCGGGGTGCCCGCATAGGTGAAGGCGTCTAACACCACCACCTTTCGGGTTATGCCGCTGCTCAGCGCGTGCTTGACGAAGTTGCTGCCTATGAATCCCGCCCCCCCGGTTACCAGAATGGTGTTGAACTTGCGCTCCTGCTTCACTATCCCTCTCCCTCGATGTCTCTATGCCTAAGCTGCACCTGGTATCCCTCTTCTCTCATCTTCCTGCTAAGCCGCTCGGCCACCGCCACGGAGCGGTGCTTCCCCCCCGTGCATCCTATCCCTATGGAGAGGTACCGTTTGCCCTCTTGCCGGTAGCGGGGAAGCAGGTATTCCAGAAGGCCCCAAATGCGCTCGCAGGCCTCTTTGAACTCTGAGTGTTCCTCCAGATAATCCACCACCTCCTGGTGAAGCCCCGTCTTCTCCCTGAGACCGTTCACGAAGTAGGGATTCGACAGAAAGCGCACGTCGAACATGAGGTCCAGGAACGACGGCAGGCCGTACTTGTAGCCGAAGGTGCAGAGAAGCACGTTGAAGTATCCCTCGGCGCTGCCAAAGAAGGACTGCACGGTTCTCCTCAGTTGGTGGATGGTGAGGTCCGAGGTGTCCAGCACGAACTGGGCCAGGTCCCTCACGCCCTTTAGCATCTCGGACTCCCTCACCAGGTCTTTCTCCAGGTCTCCGCCCTTGAGGGGGTGCAGCCGCCTGGTCTCCGTGAACCTTCTCACCAGCACGGGGATGCGGGCGTCCAGAAATAGCACTTCAACGTTTATGCCTTTGGACTCCATCTCTTTCACCGTGTCGGCGAACTCGTCGAGGTTGCTGCCGCCCCTTATGTCTATTCCCAGGGCAACGTTGGTTAGGGGCTTCTCCGAGCGCAGGCACAGGTCGGTGAAGGCGGGAATCAGTGCCAAGGGGAGGTTGTCTATGCAGTAGAATCCGATGTCTTCCAGGGCCCTGATTGCCGCCGTCTTGCCCGCCCCCGACAGCCCCGTCACTATCACGCATCGGGTGGCGGGTTTGGGTTGCGTGCCTGGCTGCTCGTTCATGAACGGCCTAAAACTCGGGCTCGATCAGGCCGAAGTTGCCGTCCTTGCGCCTGTAGATGACGTTCACCCTCTCGGTGGCCGGGTTGAGAAATACCAGGAAGCTGGAGTCAGAGATGTCCAGCTGCATGGCCGCCTCTTCCACGCTCATGGGCTTCATGGCGAACCTCTTCGAGCGGATTATCTTGGGACCAGAATCGTCCTCCATCTCTGAGTCCAGAACCTCCATCTTCACCCATGCCCGCTCCTCGTCCCTTGCCTTCTGCTGGGTCTTCTCCTTGTGTCTGCGGGCCTGCTCCTCCAGCTTGTCCACCGCCACGTCTATGGATGCGTAGAGGTCCTGCGACTCCTCCTCGGCGTTGAAGTTCACCCCGGGGGCAGAGACGTTGAACTCTGCCCTCTGGCGAAACTTCTCGACCATCAGCACCACCTTTATGTCTATGGGTTCGTTCAGGTACTTCTCTATTCTCTCCAGCTTCTTCTCAACGTACTCGCGAAGTGCCGGGGTCAGCTCGGTGTTTCTCGCTGTTATTGCTATTCTCATGCCTTCCGTTACCTCCTAAGCCGTCTTTTGGTAGAGGCGGGTATGCCCATGGCCTCTCTGTATTTTGTCACGGTGCGTCTTGCAAGGCGGATTCCCTCTTTGGCCAGTATGTCTGCTATGGCCTGATCTCCAAGGGGTCTCTTGGGGTCCTCCTGGGATATGAGCCTTCGTATCTTCTGCTTGATGCTCATGGAAGAGACCCTTCCGTCTTTTCCCTGGACGCTGCTGGAGAAGAAGAACTTCAGCGGGAAGGTTCCTTGGGGGGTTTGAACGTACTTTCTCGACACCACCCTGCTCACGGTTGACTGGTGAAGGTCCACCTCTTCTGCCACCTCCTTGAGGGTCATGGGTAGCACCCCCTGGGAGCGTCCCTCGAGGAACGGCCTCTGCTTCTCGATGATCACCTCCACCACCCTGCGGATGGTGCGCTTTCTCTGCTCTATGCTCTGCACCAAGGTCAGGGCCTTCTGGTAGCGTTCTTTGATGAACTCCCTCACGTCCTCCGGGGTGTGGGGAGACTCGAGCATCTCCAGGTAGGTGGGATTTATCCTTATCCTGGGGATTCCCGAATCGTCCAGGTGGACCTGGTACTCGTCTCCCACCTTGTAGATGTAGGCCTCTACCTGCACGAAGCTTTGGGCCGCCTCTCCCCACCGTATCCCGGGGAAGGGATCGAGGGTTCTGAGCCTCTTCAGGAGCCCCAGCTTCTCGTCTTCTGACAGCTTGTACGCCCGTTCCACCTCTCCCCACCTTCCCTGGCACAGCTCCTCCCAGTGATCCCTGATTATGGAGATGAGGAGGCGATCGTTGGGGTACCTGCTCTTGGCCTGTATCAGTACCGCCTCTTTGCAGTCCCGGGCACCGCAGCCGATGGGATCGAGCCTTTGTAGCAGTTTCAACCCCTTTTTCAGGTGATCCACGGGTACTTCCAGCTCTATGGCGATCAGCTCAGGGTCCATGATGAGGTGCCCCATGGGATCGAGGTAGAGCAGCAGCTTTCTCGCTGCGCTTCTCTCCTCATCGCTGGTGCCAGGGGTCACCTCTATCTGCGATAGCAGGTGGTGGTACAGGGTCTGTTCCTTCCCAGGGATCCTGTCCCACCGCAATCCCTCTTCCTCTCCACCGCCTCCAGGCGCCACGGGCACCTCGGGAGGGGTCCACTCCATCTCCTCCAGGAGGGGGTTCTCCTCCAAGGCAGCCATTATCTCTTGCCGTAGCTCTAACTTGGGCATCTGCAGGAGCTTCAAGGAGAACCTCAACTGGGGGCTCAGCACCTGTCTCAGGGTGGGTTTGAGCTCCAACGACGGTTTAAGGCCCCCGCTCACAGCTCGAAATCCTCCCCCAGGTAGAGGCACCGTACCTGCAGGTCGCTGGCTATGGTCTTTGGCGACCCGTGGGCCAGTATCTCTCCCTCGTTGATGATGTAGGTCCTGTCTGTGATCCTCAGGGTCTCCCTCACGTTGTGGTCGGTGATGATGATCCCTATTCCCCTCTCCTTCATGGCTATCACCAGGTGCTGAAGCTCGGCCACCACGATGGGATCTATCCCCGCAAAGGGTTCGTCCAGCAACAGCATCTTTGGCTCAAGGGCCAGGGCCCTGGCTATCTCTACCCTTCTCTGCTCTCCTCCCGAGAGGGCGTAGGCCATGGTGTCTGCCACTGCCTCCAGGTGGAACTCCTCGATCAGGCGCTCTGTGCGTCTCTTCCTCTCCCGCTCGGGGATGCCCCTGAGCTCCATCACCGCGAGTATGTTTTCGCGGGCGGTGAGGCGCCTGAAGACCGAGTGCTCCTGTGGCAGGTAGGAGAGCCCCTTTTGGGCCCTCTGGTACATGGCCAGGCCCGTCAGGTCCTCGTTGTCCAGGTATATGTTGCCCCCGTCTGGACGGATCAACCCCGTGATCATGTAGAAGGTTGTGGTCTTCCCCGCGCCGTTGGGACCGAGAAGACCCACGATCTCGCCCCGGGACACCTGGATCTCCACTCCCTTCACCACCTCTCGGTCGCCGAAGCGTTTTCTCAGTCCAACTGCCTTCAGCAAGGCTACTTGCCACCCTTCTTCTCTTTGGGGAAGAGTACGGCGCTCACCTTGCCCTTGCCCCCCTCCACGGTGCTCCGCTTCTCTTTCACGAAGTAGACGATCCTTTTGCCCATGACCACGTTCTTGCCCTGCCAGGCCTTTGGGTTGCCCGTGAAGACCACCGTCTCTTTCAAGGGATCGTACTCCGCCTGGGACGAGGTTATCACCCGTCCAGCCTGCTCCACCCTTACGCCTCCCGTGGCTACCACCCTCTTCACCTTCCCCTTGGAGTCCAGATAGACCTTCAGGCGATCCGAGGTGAGTACCATGTCCTTCTGTACGGCCTTCACCTTTCCGATGAAGAGTACCCATCCCTCCTTGTTGTCTGCCTCCATGCGCAGGGCGGTGATGGAGATGGGCGATGCCTTCTCCTTCTTCCCCTTTTTGGAACCCCTCTGTGGAGGGGTGTTGGCGCCTGGTCTCTTGGCGGTGGATTCGGGAAGGGGATTGCTCTCATTCCCGGTCTCCCCTGGCAGGGCAAGCTCTCCGGGTTTCGGGGGCACGTAGGGTAGCAGTACCCCCGTTAGATTGCCCGTTTCCTTCTTGGCGTGCTCGCCCCTTGCCGGAGCTGCCAGTCCCAGCACCAGCAGCACGAGCACGGCTGCCCTTCTCCATCCCTGGGTTGAGAGCCTCAGAAT
>CAZMTB010000223.1:0-4419 GCA_964569095.1 uncultured Aquificales bacterium | reverse complement strand
TTTCACCTTTGATAATCTCTTCAAATAGCATTCTTTCGTGGCAGGCGTGCTTGTCCACCACCACCAGTTCTCCATTCTGGGTCTCGAATACCAGGTAGACTCCCTCCACTTCACCAAGATACTCCCATCCTTTCCCTTCTCTTACGGGCTCAAAGAGGGTGCCGGCTCCCTGGGACCTTGGGGTGCGGGTAGGAGTGAAATAGCTTTTTCTGCCTCCGGGAGGGGGTGTGTAGGCGGGCTTTGACTCCCGATTCCCGTAAACCGCCTTGTCGTCGGCTGCACCAAGGGGAAGGCCAGTTTGGGCGGATCTTTCCTGGAACGTCCATACCCTCGGTGAATCTCCTCCCAAGGCCCCCTTCAGGGCGTTCTTAACCGCGGAGAAGACCATGTTGCCGTTCTTGAACCGCACCTCTCTCTTGGTGGGATGGACGTTGACGTCCACCTCTCTGGGGGGAAGTGTGATGACCAGAAGTAGTCCAGGGTACTCTCCTTTGGGAAGCAGGCCCTCGAAGGCCTCTCTCGCGGCGGCAGACAGGATGGGATCCTGTACGGGGTGGCCGTTGACCGAGAATACCATTCTGGTCCTGTTTCTGAAGCTAAGGGGTGGCAGGGTTGTGAAACCCTCTACCCTTATCCCCGGGGCCTTGAAGCCGAGTGACACGAGGTTCCCTGTTGGTATCTCCCAGTGGGAAGAGACCCTGTTCTCCCAGGAGTCGGGAGGGTAGGTGAAGACCTCCCTGTCGTCGTTCACCAGTGAGAAGCCAATGGTTGGGTTGCTCAGCAGGTACCACTCTACCACCTTTGTCACGTGGCCCAGCTCGGTGGGGTTGCTTCTCAGGAACCTGCGACGGGCGGGGAGGTTGAAGAAGAGATCTCGTACCTCCACGGTGGTTCCCCGTTGCCTAGGGGTCTCGGTTACCTCGAGAACCTCGCCGTTCTCCACCCATACCTTCACCCCTGTGGGTTCATCCTCCCTGCGGGTGGTGAGTGAGAACCGGGATACTGCCGATATTGCATAGAGGGCCTCTCCCCTGAATCCTAGGGTGGTGATTCTCTCTAAGTCCTCTATGCTCGAAAGCTTGCTGGTGGTATGGCGCTGTATGGCGAGCAGTGCCTCTTCCCTGCTCATGCCTTCTCCGTCGTCGGCCACTCGTATCAGTCCCTTTCCACCAGACTCGGTAGTCACCTCTACGCTGGTTGCGCCTGCGTCTATGGAGTTTTCTATCAGCTCCTTCACCACGGAGGCGGGTCTCTCCACCACCTCTCCCGCCGCTATCCGGGCTGCAACCTCTTCTGGCAGGGGCTTGATCTTCATTTCTTGGATATCTCTTCTACCTGTATCCTCATGGTTGTTGGGCTACTGGTGCTTCCCTTTGGGAGGAGTTCCACTTCCACGAAGAGGGGATGGGGGAAGGGCTCGTCCTCCCTCTGCAGCATCTTCACCTTCATGGTGCCGCCTTGGCCTTTCACCGTGAGGGTCTCTTTGCCCTCTTTCCTCTGCAGGTCCCCTGAGAGGAGAAGTGGAAGCTTGAGGAACAGCTCTCTCGGCAAGCTATTCCACGCTTTGGTGTTGGCCAGGTCCTTGATTCCCCGCTTGCAAGGGGTGTGATGGTCCTCCTGCACCTCTGTGCAACCTATGAGGGTACCCACCGAGGAGTAGAGGGTGAGCCTGTAGTGGTTGGGGCTCCAGGCCTTTATCTCCCACATGCCCCTGTGGGTGCCTTTGGTGCTCTTCACCAGGAATGAGCCAAAGGCGGCGTAGGGAAACACCCCTCGCCTCTCTCCGGTTGGTTTCACAAAGGACGGTGCACAGGAGGTTAGCAGGAGAAGGATCAATCCCCAGGCGAGAGCCCTACCTCCCTTGCTCCACTCAGTATGAAGTCTCTCTCCCACTGGTTGAGTTCCTCCTTCTCCTTCTTCATCAGTTCAAGGGCCTTCTTGTAGATTCTCTTGGCCTTCTCCTTGTTTCCCAGCTTGTTAAGGATGCTTCCCCAGTGGGCGTAGATGAGAGAGTTCTCATCGGTGTTCTCAATGGCCTTCTCTTGGATCTTCTCTGCCTTCTTCACCTCTCCCAGCTTGTAGTAGCCCCAGGCGAGGCTGTCCAGGTAGTAGCCGTTGTCCGGTTTCTTTTCCAAGGCCTTCTTCACCAGAGATATGCCCTTCTTCACGTCCATGTCGTGGTCTATCAAGAGGTATCCCAGGTAGTTGAGGACAGAGGGATCGTCGGGATTCTTCTCCAGGGCCTTACTCAGTGCCTCGGCGGCTGCCTTCCACTCTCCCGCCCTCTCGTAGTAGGCTCCCAGGTAGTAGAGGCAGTCTGCAGAAGGATCTATGCTGCACGAGACCTTGGCTGCAGATATGGCCCTATCCCAGCGCTTCTGGGTTGCGTAGGCCCTTGCCAACATGAGGTGGAGCATGGCGCTCTCTGGGTTTCTGGCCACTCCGCGCTTCAGAACCTCTATCTCCAGTTCCGTCTTCTTCATACCTGCCAGGAACCCCGCCGCTTCTCCGTAGGCCTTCTCCAGTTTCTCTTTATCCTTCTCCCTTATCTTCTCTTCCACCTTCCTGGCGTTGGCCCCTTGGCCAAGCTTGTAGAGAAAGGCGGCCTTCAGTACCCGCAGCATGTCTTCACGGTCTTTCTCTCTCTTGAGCAGGGCGTCTATGAATTTAACTGCGTCTTCGTAGCGGTCTCCGTTCACCAGGTCCGCCAGCAGTCTCATCCCTATCTGGATCTGCGAGTAGTGGGCACCGTAAAGCTGGGTGTAGTACTTGAGTGCCTTGTCGTAGTCTTTCTCTTTGAAGCAGAGCTCTCCCAGCATGCCCATGACGTCCACCGAGTGGGGAGAGCGGTCGAGTAGCTTCTCCAGGGTATCTATTGCCTTCTTGTCCTGGTCGTTGAGGCTGTATAGGGTTGCGAGTATTCGGTAGGTGTTGAGGTTGTCGGGGTCTCTCTTGAGGGCCTTCTTGGCGTAGCCAATGGCCTTTTTGTACCTTTTGAGGGCCCCGTAGATCTTTGCCTTGTAGAAGAGGGTTTCTGCGTTTTCGCCGAGGGCCTTCTCCCACTTCTTCACGATTCTCTCGGCGGCCTCGTAGTCACCGTTGGAGATGGCTATGTTTGCAGCCCTCCTGTAGGCCTCGGGACTCTTCAAGTTGAGGTGGCTTGCCTTGTCGAAGGCTTTGAAGGCAGCGGTCTTGTTGCCGTTCTTCCAGGCGGTCTCCCCGTAGAGCACCCACAGCTCAGGATCGTTGGGGAAGAGGTGAACCGCCGTGGACACGCTCTGCATGGCCTGGTCGTAGAGTTCGTATTCAAGCTGGGTCTTGACGATCTCTTTGAAGAGAATGGGTTCTGGATCCACTGAGGCCGCCTTTTTGAGAAGCCTCAAGGCCTCCCTGGCGTTGTTCTCCCAGTCTTTGACCAGATGGGCCTTAATGTAGCAGTAGTAAGGATCCACCTTTTTGGTGGTGGCTGCCCCGGCCTGAACTGCTCCCAGGACCAACAGCAGCACCAAGGTGACCAAAAGGGGCCTCATGCCAATAGCCCCCTCAGCTCTCTCTGTCTCTTGAATACGTATCTAACCACCTTCTCCCTCTCCTTCTCGTCTATGTTCTGAAACTCCATTCCGTATCCCCAAAGCTTGCGTTCGGGGTTGGCCATGGACTTTCTCACCACCTTGGTGGCCACCTCTTTCAGGTTGAACTCGCCCTCTACCGAGATGTTCACCAGTAGTACCTCGCCTTTCTCCAGCTCGGTCTTCGTGACGGTGTAGACCCCTCCTCCGGAAATGTCCAGGACCGTTCCCCTCACCTTGGCCTCCTCTGGAGGAATGGAGAGGTCTTTCACCCACTTCACCTCTCCAGAAGCGGTGCTTATTTCCATGGCCTTGAAGGCCTCGAAGGGAAGATGGACGGGTACCCGGTAGTACTTTCTCAACTCTACCTTAAATATGTTGGTGGGCGGGTTCAGCCTTAGCATGGGTAAAGGATCCTTAACAGGTCGATCAACCTCGGCCAGAAAACCTATTCTTCCAAGTCCAGAGATGAGGCTGACCTCTATCATCTCCCCGTTTCTTATCAAGACAGGTATGCCCCTGTCGTCTGTGGGTAGTGCTATGAGTACCCCTGAGTCGTTTATGTCCTGGACGCTGCTGTAGAGAACCTGCTGGTTTTCCCGTTGTGCTCTAACTGTGCACGATTGCCCAATGGGAAGCTCTTTTTTTAATGCGTCGAAGCTAAGCTCCCTTTTAAGAACCTTCTCTTTGTCGTTCTTCAGAGGCACCTTCTTCTCCTTGATATTAACCCACCTCTAATTTTGGTTAAAAAACCACCCTTTAAGTCAAACAGAACCAACCTCTATTATCCCCAGAGGGTTGTTTCAATAATAGTCTGGGCCGACGAAGATACAACCTCAGAACGGGACTT
>CAZMTB010000222.1:0-2976 GCA_964569095.1 uncultured Aquificales bacterium | reverse complement strand
TCTGAATTTTACCGCATCCTCAAGTTTGCTCTCTTCTCACCATACCCAAAATAAGGTCCTACCCCTCTCTTGTCTTCCACTCTCACCCCCTTTCAGATTCGTTATCCTCAATACCTGCAAGCCTATCTCGCCTTTCCATTCACTCTCTACCCTTACCAATCCCTATCGTCAAGAGGGAGTATTTCCAAAAGCCGTTTTCCTGTCAAGCACCAATCTCTCTCCCTCCTTAAAGGGCATATATCCACCATGTACGCCTTCAAGTCAAGCATCTCTTCCCATCTCCCTCCACAGCGCAAACTATGCCCCAGGTATGGGATATATGTCAAGCCTGCTCTTTTTGGCACGCTTAGAACGCCCGAGAAGCAGCACGTCCAGGGCACCGTCTCCGTTGAAGTCGGCAATGGCCAGATCTTCGCCGTAAAAGTCGGCAAACTTGGGGGTCTCCCACAGGATGTCGAAGTAGGCCGCCGACACCTGGCCCGTCCCCACCTGCTCTATCTTCACCACCCTGCCGTTCATGCCGTGCCAGCTACTCTCGATGTAAACCCCTGCAACCACGAAAGAGGGGGTGTCGTTCATCACCGTGAAGATGGCCATCCTGCCGTCTCCCTTCAGGTAGCGAACCAGAAGCCTGCGAGGAATGGCCCTCTTCTTTGCAACGCTCTCGGGTTCAAAGTTCTTCTCTGCCACGATCCTGATGAACCTCGGGGTCTGGTAGAAGAAGTTGTAGTCAACGGGACCAAGGCTGTCGGGGCTCTCCCACAAGAGGTCTCCTTTGAGGTTCATCACGCTGAGAAAGCCGTCGTCGTCGATAAGGGCAACCTCCATCTTACCGTCGCCGTTCAGGTCCTCCCAGATGAATCCGTACACCCTCTCCACCTTCTTCATGAAGGGAGGCAGGCGATCGTCAAAGGCCAGCTTCTTTCCGTGCCAGGTCACCCTCTTTATCCCTCCCTTGTAAGGTTCGTACTCTCCCATCTGCTGAGCAAGAACCATTCCTTCGGGATGAAGACTGTTCCTAACAACCCTGAAGTAGTACGGTTGTCTCTTGGCTAACACCTTGATCTTTTTGCCGCTTCTGTCCACCTCCAACACCTGGGAATCGAGCGACGGTTTCAGCACGCCGCTGATCAGGTCTTCTCTCACGTGTGTGACAAAAATTTCCTCCCTGCCGTTCTTGTTAAGATCGGCAAGGTGAACGGTTAGAAAACGGTGATGCTCACCGCCTCCCACCCTCAGGCGATACGAGAGTATCTCTTTAAACTCCTTCTCGTGCAGGTCAAAAACCCTAACCCACCCCTTGGAAGAGAGGGTAACTATGTCAACCTTACCGTCTCCGTTCACGTCTCCGCAGGCCACGGAGCGAATCTCCCCCTTCAAGACCCTGGAGGCCAAGGTGGAGGTGTATCCACCCCACTCTCCACTCTCTATCAGCTTCTTCCTCTTGCCCAGCACCGCGTAGGAGGCTGTCTGAACCACGGGGATCACCTTGGAGACCACCATGGTAGGGGAAGAAGAGGGGGCATAGGCAGAGAGCACCTCAAAGGCCATCTCGGGCCCCTGCACCCCCATGCGCACCACGGGATGAAGCCTGAACCCGTACTCCCTTTCGGGGAGGGGAAGGGTGCCAAGGTGAAAGGCGGGATCCTGTCCCACGGCTATCTTTACGAAACTGTCTATCTCCTCGGGGGTCAGCTCGTCGTTCTTGGCGAGTTCAGGATCAACGCTGGCAGGCTCAAGAACCACCCAAGGCTCGAAGGGAGGAACAACCCGGTATCCCATCTTCACCGCCTCCCAGCTCTTCTCCACCCTCGCCTGAGCCCTGGAACCCGAGAGGTTCTCTATTCTGATCACCGCCACGTTCACGGGAAAACCCGGATAGACCTTGCCGGTCTCGGGGTCTTTTATGGACGGACCTGAGCGGGTCACCAACAGCTCTTGATTCCTGTGAAGTCCCCAGGGGGAATCAAACACCACCACCACAGACGAGCCTCTAATCGCAACCACCCTTCCCTTGGCGGTCTCCATGCGCTCCTTCAACTGGGAGAGGCAGGAATCGACCGCGCTCTTAACGTCGTAACCGGTGCCCCTGGGCAGGGCATAGGCAATGGAGGCGACCAGAACCAGCAGGGCGAAAGAGGAGAACAGCCACAACCTACCCCTTCCCCGCATTCCCAACTCCTCTCTACCCTCGCCCTTCATCATGGGGGGAGAAGATAGTAGAAGAGAAGCGAGAGGTCAAGCAGAAGGAGAAACCACTTGTCAAGAGAGGCATTTAGGCCAAGCAGGAGACTGGGGCAGAACTTTCTCGTGGATCCAAACATCCTGCGCATAATCGTCAACCAGGCCCAACCGCTGGAGAAGAGAAGGGTTCTGGAGATAGGACCAGGCACGGGAATCCTCACCAGGGCACTCTTGGAAGAAGGGGCAAGGGTGATAGCCGTCGAGGCAGACCCCCTCTTGGCAGCCTCTCTGGCAGAGGAGTTGCACGACCCCAACCTGCTTCTGGTGCAGGGAGACGCCTTGAAGTTGGACATGGAGCTCCTCTTCAGAAAGCACGAGATAGAGAAGGTGGTTTCAAACCTGCCCTACAAGATCACCTCTCCCCTTCTCTACAGAATGGCAGTACTCTCGAACCCCCCAGAGCTGCTGGTCTTGATGGTGCAGTGGGAGACCGCCCAGCGCATCACCGCCTCCTGGGGGGAGAAGCACTACTCTCCTCTGGGAATCCTGCTCTCGCTCAGCTACCGGGCAGAGGTGGTTCACAGGGTGTCTCCCCAGGCGTTTCGCCCCCGTCCCAAGGTGGAGTCTGCCGTGGTGGAATTGAGAAGGACGGGCGAGGAGATCCCCTCCCAGTCCCTGAGGAGGGCGGTAAAGGCGGTGTTGAGGTGGGGGTTCTCACACCCGAGAAAGACCCTGGCAAGATCACTCTCCCTGGCGCGACCGGGAGTGAACTGGCGTGAGTTGCTGGGAGAG
>CAZMTB010000221.1:0-9028 GCA_964569095.1 uncultured Aquificales bacterium | reverse complement strand
AAGCTCTCTCCACATCTCGTTCCACTCACCCATGATTAACCTCCGCCGAGAAAGTGATCCGGGAAGTACCATCGGAGAGCAGCAAACCACCAATAAATCTTTTCTATTGAGGATCTACACAGGCATTGGAGAGAGGGCATTTCATCTCCAGGGAGCTCGAAAACAACCCTCCCCAAGAGAAACCCCACAGGGGGTAGGTACTTCAAAAGGAGTCAGCCAAAAAGGGAAAGGGAGAGATCAGCGCCTCTTGCGACCGGATAGCATCTCTTCCCGCAGGTGCTCTATCTCTTTCTCCCTCTCTATTATCTTCTGTGCCAGACGAGAGCGCTTCGCCTCCAGCTCCGCCAGGTCGTTCTCGAGCTCGGTCACCTGTTTCGTCCTCGCCCTCTTCTCCATCTCCAGGGCGATCTTGGTCTCCTCGAGCTCCTTCTCCAGCTCGCCCTTCTCGTCCTTCAACTTGTGGTAGATGCGCTCGCAGGTGGCCAGAATGGTCCACCCCGTGGCAAGGGCCCCAATACCCAGTCCAACGAAGAAGAAGACCAAGCTCAGGGGCATGGCCACCTCACGAGAGGAGATTCTTCACTCTGCTGAATAGCCCACCCCCTGTCTCCTTGCCTTTCTCCCCCCTAACCTTGGCAAGCTCCTCCAAGAGCTCCCTCTCCCGCTGGGAGACCTTCTTCGGAATCTCCACCACCAGGTTCACGATGAGGTCACCGTTACGACCGCCGTTGAGGGAAGGGGCACCCTTTCCCCTGAGAACGATGGTCTCCCCTGGCTGGGTGCCGGGAGAGACGTTCACCTCAACCTCTTCGTCGAATAGGTCTATCTTCAACTTGGTACCGAGAATGGCCTCCACGTAGCTTATGGGCAGGTTGCAGATGAGGTCCTTGCCCCTGCGATGAAGGTAGGGATGCTCCTTTATCTGGATGTCCACGAAGAGGTCACCCCGGGGGCCCCCGTTGAGTCCCCCGTTGCCCTCTCCCTGGATTCTCAACCTCGTACCGTCCTCGACCCCAGGGGGTATCTTGATGGTGAGGGTACGCTTGGCGTCTATCCTGCCCTCTCCTCCACACCGCTGGCAGGGAGTCTTCAAAAGCACCCCTTGTCCAAGACAATGGGGACAGGTCTGAGAAACCGAGAAGAATCCCCTGGTCTGCTGTATCCTTCCCGTACCCCCGCAGGTGGGACAACGAACCATGTCCTGGGGATTCACCGCACCCAGGCCCCTGCATTCGGGGCAGGTGTCCTTCCTCTCGATGGTGGTCTTCACCGCCGCACCCTTCACCGACTCCTCAACGGAGATCTCAACCGAGTAGTAGAGGTTCTCGCCCCTCTTTGGCGCGTAGCGCTCCGCCTCCCGGCGGCGCCCACCACCGAAGAACTCTTGGAACACCTCTTCGAACATCTCGGAGAAGGGCGAAGAGAAGCCGAAGTCGTCAAAGGGGCTTCCCCCTCCACCCTGGGCACCTGCGCCGTCTACCGACCCGAACCTGTCGTACTGGGCCCTCTTGGCAGGATCGCCAAGGACGTGGTAGGCCTCGTTCACCTCTTTGAAGCGCTCCTCTGCCTCTGCGTCTCCAGGGTTCTTGTCGGGATGGTACTTGAGGGCAAGGCGCCGGTAAGCCCTCTTTATCTCCTCCTGGGTTGCGGTTCGGCTAACCCCCAAAACGGCGTAGTAGTCTTTCTGGGTCACGACCATCTCTTCCCTTTCGGGCTATCAGGCCACCTCGGCCTCATCCCGGTCTGAATTTGGGTCTCTCTCCTCTTCCCCCTTCTCCACCCTCTTGGAGACCACCACCTGTGCCGGCCTCAGCAGCCTGCCCTTCATGGTGTAGCCCTTCTTTATCTCTTGAACCACGATGTTCTCCTTCTCGGGGTCCTCCACCTGCATTATGGCCTCGTGGTAGAGGGGATCGAAGGGGCAGTTGAGGGCCGAGATCTCCTTCACCCCGTGGGCCTCCAGGATGCTCCTCATGTCCTTGTAGATCATCTCCACCCCTGTGGCCAGGTCCTTAACGTCCGTAACCTTGGCCGCAGAGTCTATGGCCCTCTCGAGATTGTCCAGCACCCTCAGGATGTCGCAGATCACCCCGGAGCTGGCCAGTTCTCTGAACTCGGCCATCTCCCTCTCCTTGTTCCTCCTGAAGTTGTCAAAGTCGGCCTTGAGCCGTTTAAGGGTCTCCTCCAGCTCGGCCTTCTCCTCTTTCAATCTGGCAATCTCTGCCAAGAGTGCCTTCCTCTCGTCCTCGCTAAACTCCTGGGAGTCTCCAGCGCCGTCGTTAAGGATCTCCTTGGTCTCCTCCTCCGGTGTCTTGAGATCTTCCATCTTAGGCGAATCCTCCTTCCCTTCTTGCGAGAATCTCGTTCACAAGCGACGCGGTCTCCTGAACAAGGGCAACCATGCTCCGGTAGTCCATGCGACGAGAACCCAGCACCGCCAGGGCCCCCAAGGGCCTCTCCCCGTAGCAGCACGGGGCGGCCAGTATGCTGACGTTCTTGAGCTCCTCTATCTCTGCCTCGCTGCCAATAACCACCTGAAGGGTCTCCCTCTCAATGCACCGCCAGAGGATCTTGGCCAGGCGTCCCTTCTCCTCGAAGGCCTTGAAGAGGGCCCTAAGCCTCTCCACGTCCTCCCAGAACTCCTTCTGCTCCAGCACATTGCTCATGCCCTCCCAGTAGAGCTCGCTCTCGTTCTCCTGCTTCCAGAGCTCCAGGGCCTCCCCAGTGAGCCTAAGCAGATTGCGGTAGATACGGTCGTACTGGGCCTTCTGGTCCCTCATCTCCGCCAAGATCCCCTGGAAGACCTCGTTCAGGCTCTTTCCCGCAAACCTGGTGTTCACCTCCTCGGCAAACCTGTAGAGGTCGTCGTTTGTTATTCCCTTCTCCCTGGGAATCACCCTGTGCTGCAGTATCCCGCTCTCGGAGATGAAGATCACCATGATGCTGGTGCGGTTCAAGGGAACAAACCTCACCTCTCTCAACCTGAGTATCTGCAGGTTAGGAATGAAGATGAGCCCCAGTTGGTTGGAGAAGGTGGATATGAGCCTCGTGGTGTGGCGTAATAGCTCCTTGGGATCCTGAGCATACCTGGAGAGCTCCCGGTAGACCTTAGGGGGGAGGGTACGCCTTCCGGGAGTATCGAAGGAGAGAAAGTGGTCCACGTAGTACCTCAGTCCCTTGTCCGTGGGTATCCTTCCTGCAGAGGTGTGGGGTTGCTCCAGGTAGCCCATATCCTCGAGATCGGCCATCACGTTGCGTATGGTGGCCGCCGAAATACCCCAAGGCTGGGTCTTCTCAAGGGTACGAGATCCCACCGGCCTGCCGTCTGCGAGGTAGGCCTCTGCCACCGCCCTGAGCACCTCCCGGGACCTATCGTCAAGCGCCTGCTGCACCATACCTCCCTCCTCGGGAGGTTTTTATAGGTTTCCTCCCTTGATTTGTCAAGGGTTTAACACCAAATCTGCAAAAACCAGACTCACTCGGCGAGACCCTCTATGGTCATGTCTATTCGCAGCCGGGAAGAGGTGGGAGTATTCCTCATGGAGTTATTGTAGCTACGGATCTTGAGGCTGGCAATGCGCAACCGGGCCTCCTTGTCCTCCAAGGCCTCCAGGAGGTCTACCAGGTGTTTCACCGTGCCCTCGAAGGAGACGTCTATGGTGAAGAGGTGGTAGCCCTTCCACTCTTTGGTCTCCTTCAGATTGTAGCGGCGAACCCGTAGCCCCGTCTCGGCCCTGGCAAACTGCTTGAATATCTTTTCGAGCTCCTTCGCTGCAGAGGGCGCCCCCTTGCCCACGAAGAGGGAGGAGCCCACCTTTCTCTTCTTTCCCTCCAGGGCCTTGGTCTCCTTTGCAAGCCTCTCGAGCTCGGCGATTCGCCTCTTCCCCTTCTCGATCAGCCTCTCCTTGGCCTTCACCTCTCCGTGAAGATCGAGCAACCTCTTGGCCGTGGGAACGGTCCAGAAGAAGAGGATTGCCAGCGTTAGAAAGAGAGAGAGACCTCCCACCACAAGGTCGGCCCTGTACTTGGGGTCCTTCAGCCTCTGAAGGCCCTCCAGCCAGCCCTTTAGGTCGCTGAGAAACCTCGTGCCCTTCTCCACCCTATCTCCGCCGTTTTCGCTCATCCCTTCTTCCCTCCCCCAGGAGAGACGATGTCCAGCTGGATGTTGAAGTACTCTTTGCCGGTTCTCTTGTTCTTGGTGACCGATGAGATGAAGTGAACGTGGGAGAACATGGGAGACTCCTCCAAGGCGTTTATCAGGCTTATCGCCGAGGCGGCCTGCCCCCTTATGGTCATCTTCTTGCCCCTGATGGTCAGGTTGCTCACCCAGGCGCTCTCTGGAAGCCTCTCGGTCAGCTCCTGCAACACGTCTATCTTCTTGGGTCCCGTTTCGGCCCTGAAAGAGGAGAGGGCCTTTATCATGGCCTCCAACCTCTCCTTCTGCCTGCTCTCGGCCTCCAGCTTGTCCAGCCTGACCTTTATCTTCTTGAACTCCCTTTTCTTGGCCACCAGTTGCTCCTGCTGACTTTTGATGGGAAGGGAGATGAGAAAGGTTAAAAGCACCAGAACCAGAGGTGGAACGAGGTAGAAGACCAGGTGAAGGGGCAAACTGCGCTCCACTTTGAAGGGCACACCGTCAAAGGCCGGCGTCTTTGGGTCTTCCCCCGCCAACAGGGCCCCGTAGGCAAGTAGATGGCAGGGATCCAGGTGGGTATCCTCAACTTTGACTCCCTCCAGGGAGTACTCGCCGACCTCTCCGAGAACCATGGAGGCCAGCTGGGGAGAGGAGGGCACGAGCCCCATGAAGGAGCCACCTTCGTCCAGGAGCACACCCTCGAAGTCCCCGTTCTCCCTCACCGTGTACCCCCCTTCTCCTCGAAGCTGTCCCGTAGAGACCACCGCCTTCAAAAGGGCCCAGTAGGATGGCACCATTCCTCCCACCTTCAGACCCGCCTCGGCCACCACCTCCATGACCCTTCTCAGGTCTCCTTTGGACAAAAAGGATACCTGAACGGCAGCCTCCTCTTCCCCTTCCACCACCGAGTACGCGTAGGTCCCCTCCTCCCCCTCGGGCAGGTGGGTCTGGAGGTCGTAGGGAAGCACCCTGGAGAGTTGCGGCAGCACCCCCTTTGGGTAGTTCAGCCTGAGGGGAGTGATCCAGCTGCTGCTCACCGCCACATAGGCCCTGGCTCCCCTCCATTCCAGGGGAACGAAGTTTGCAAGCTCCTCCAGGGTGGTCTCCACCTTTGAGACCAGGGTCAGCCTCCCCTGGAGAGAGCGGGTACACAGAAGGAGACAGACCTTTTGAGGACCCACGTAGATACCCACCCTCTTCTGCAGAGCCTTCACCAAATCCTCTTCTCCAGCAGGTAGAATTTACCGCCCCTGTACTGAAGCCAGGCGGTAACCCTTGCCCTTATCTTGGCAGCATCAGCCTGAACAGTAAAACGGTAGACCTCCCCCTCGTCAAGTTTGAGAACCTCTGGCGTGGAGTTGTCCGCTCCCAGCAGATCCTCCGACTCCTTCCTCTTCTTTGAACCGTAGATGGTGAACATCTCGTAGAGTCCCGGCTCTTCCCAAAAGGTCTCCCAGTCCACACCGTTCACCAAGGGAAGCTCAAATATGCTCCTGAAAGGGCGGTTTGGAGGCTCGTAATCCTTGCCCATGGCCTTGTAGTCCGCCCCTTCTGCACCGTGGGGACGCCTCTTCTTGTCCCTGTCCCTCCAGTCGACAATGGAATCGGCTATTGTAATGGCCCTCTCCTCGTCCATACCCGCCTCAACGAGGGTCTCCTCTATCTCTTCGGGCTTGGCCGTGTTGATGTTCAGCTTATCCCCCTCGTCCTCCACCTCCACCGTCACCTTAACATCCCCCTCTGGAGGAAGCTTAACCTCCCTACCCAGGGGCCAGAGAACCCCCGTCTCCTCCGAGGAAGGGGCCTTGCCGTTCCAGAACTTGAGCAGGGCAGCGGCCTTCTCTATGCCAGCAAGGGCAGCGTACCTGGCCTTTGCCCTCTCCCCGCCGTGAATCAGGAGGAGGCTCTCCATGCGGGACATCTTGCTGTACTGAATCCCCAGCAAGGCCACCACGAAGAGGATCCAGAGGGTGACTATTAAGACGCTACCCTCCGATTCCCGCAAACACCCTGATCTCGTTTCCATTCTTCAGTTTCACCTCGAGCTCCAGACCCTTGGGCAGAGTTCTCTTCTCCCACCTATCCTTCCATACGAGCTCCCCCGGCAGGTCTCCCTTGATGTCGTCCAAATAGCGTATTTTCACGCTCTCCACCCCTCCGAGGAGGACGTGCTCTGGGTAGTCACCGTTGGTGTCGAAGTCCTCCTTGGTGAGACAGGGGTGCTGGGATAGCATGAGCTCATCCCCGCTGAGCCACAGGTGCACCGCCACGATACCTCCTGGAGTGAGCCCCATCACGGGAGCAGATGTGAGGTACCAGATGCCCTCGCTGTCACCCTCGAGAAAGGTGCCCGACCTGCCGTGGGGAAGGGCAACCCTCTTGGTGTAGAGGTTCTCCCACTGCCTCACAATGAGGCTTCTGAGGCAGGTGATCTCCTCCTCGCTCTGGCTTCTTGCCGCCCCCTTGGTTACGGCGTTAACGGCGGCCCTTAGGGAAAGGGAAAGGCAGAGGAAAACCAGGGCCCCCATGCTCAAGGCCACCAGAACCTCCACCAAAGTGAATCCCCCCTCTTCCCGCTGGACCCGCCACGTTCTTCGAGCTCCAATCAACGATCTTCTCCTTGGCAAAAGAGGTCTGCAAGGTGAAGGAGTGGGGCTCTTCACCGTTGCCCCCCCCTGCAGTCACCTCCAGCTCCACCTTGTAGAAGGGAATTCTCCCTCCCTTCCCTTCTCCTCCCTCGGCGCTCAGCTCGTAGGGGCTCACCCTCAACCTGCACCTGTAGGTGACATCGTCCCACTCCCGGGTGTAGGTGACCTCGCCTCCCTCCCCCAGGTCTCTCACCTTATCCATCTGGAGCAAAACGAGCTCCATCTCGCGCTCAGCCAACTCCCCAACGTCTTGGTACTGCTTGCTCTTGAAGACGAGGCGGGAACTGGCAGACAGCCCCTCCATCACCGCCACTATTCCAAAGGCCACTATGAGCAGCGAGATGAGAACCTCGATCAGGGTGAATCCCCGTTCTCCGATATCCTTCCCAGAATGCCTACCGATATGCTCCAACTCCTCTCCCCCCAGATGAGGGTCAACTCCGCAGAAGAGGAACTGCCGTCGGGATAGAAGAGGATAACGGACTCCCCCTCCCCCCCTTCCAGCAACCCCTCACCCTTGATCTCCGCCTCCTCGGGAATGGCGGTTCCCTCCTCGTCGTCTGCCCTGAAGGTCCTGGTGTTCGCGTCTATCACGAAAGGAACCGGCTCCCCCCGGTTTATCGCCATGAGCCTCGCCGTACGCAGGGTGGTGACGAACCTCCTCTCAAAATCAACGGGACGGTTCTCCCTTACTCCCTTTATAACCAACACCGCCGACAGGGAGGCCACCAGCCCCAGAATGAGCATCACCACAAGGAGCTCGATCAGGGTGAATCCGCCAGAGCCGCCCTCTTCAACCATGCGAATCTTCTTAGGTTATCTGGATAGGCTCTGCAAGCTCGGAGGCATCTCTCTTCCATTCCAGGCCCTTTTGTTGGATAAGGGAGGAAAAGCGGTGAGAGGGAGTGTTCATGCGATCTGACAGTTTCCATCTTGTGGTTGTGGGTCTCGGTCTAATTGGGGGCTCAATAGCCCTGGGGGCCAAGGGCTCTTCCATGGTGAAGGGAATCTCGGCCCTCGATCCCAACGGTGAGGCCATCGAGAAGGGGCTAAACGAGGGAATAATCGACAGTGGATTCACCGAACCGAGTCGTCAGATGTTCGACGAGGGACATGTCCCCTGCCTGGTGATGATATCCCCCCCGGTGGACAAGGAGATCTCCGTTCTGGAGGAGATACTGCCCATTCTACCCAGAAGGTCTGTGGTGACCGACGCCGGCAGCGTAAAGGGAGACATGGTTGCAACCATGCACCGCCTCTGCGCACAGAGGGGCATCCCCTTCGTGGGAGGCCATCCCATAGCAGGAACCGAGAAGAGCGGAGTAGAGAATGCGGTGGAGGGCCTCTTCGAGGGGGCAGTGGTCATCCTCACTCCGCTGAGGGAGACCGATGAGGGTGCCCTGGAAACCGTAGCCAGGTTCTGGGAGTCCCTTGGGGCACGGGTGGAGAGGATGGACCCATACACCCACGACGAGGTGTTCAGCGCCGTGAGCCACCTGCCCCACGCCGTCTCCTACGCCTTGGTGAACGCCATCATCTCAGCACAGGAGAGCGGCATCCCCCTCCTCCAGTACACCGGGGGAGGGTTCAAGGACTTCACCAGAATAGCCGCAAGCAATCCCCAGATGTGGAGGGCCATATTTCTGGAGAACCGAGACAACATCCTCGAGCACCTCCACACCTACCAGAAGGAGCTTGGCAGCATAGAGAGGGCCATCGAGAGGAGGAACTCCAAAGAGCTCCTCCTCCTGCTGGAGAAGGCCTCGTACACCCGGCGCAGCCTCGAGGCCAGAGACGAGATAACGGTGCTTCCACGGAAAACCCCTTTATGCGGCACCTTCACTTTGCCGGGGGACAAGTCCATATCCCACCGGGCGGTGATGTTCTCGGCCCTTGCAGAGGGAGAGTCGAAGATACGGGGACTGTTGGAGAGCGACGACGTCAACTCCACCATCTCGGTGATGAGGGCATTGGGAGTGAAGGTTGCCAAACGCCCTGGGGAGGTGGTGGTCAAAAGCCCTGGACTGGAGGGCTTCTGCGAACCCAACGGCGTGCTGGACGCGGGAAACTCGGGCACCACCTTTCGCCTCATGTGTGGAGTGCTATCCTCCCTGCCATTCCTCTCCGTCATCTCGGGGGATCCCTCCCTGAGAAGACGACCCATGGGCAGGGTGATAAAGCCCCTTCGCCTCATGGGCGTCCCCATCATGGCCCGGGCCAACGACACCCTCCCCCCCCTGGCAGT
>CAZMTB010000220.1:0-5245 GCA_964569095.1 uncultured Aquificales bacterium | reverse complement strand
GACACCACCCTGGTGATGAGCTGCTTGGAGGACCAGGTCTTCATCGTAGACACCATCACCCTTTACTTGAAGAAGAAGGGCCATAGGTTCAGGTTCGTTCTTCATCCCATACTGAAGGCCATCAGGGAGAAGGGAAAGCTTAAGGGCATAGGAGAGGAAGGAGTGGCCGAATCGATCAACCTCACCCTGGTGGAAGAGTCGCTCTGCAGCGAAGACTGCCAGGCCTTAGCCAAAGACATCCAGAAGATACTCTCCATCACCCGGGATGTGGTGCACGACTTCTCCCGGATGAAGAGGCTGATGAGAATCGCCATCAGCGACCTGGAGTTCAGGGGCGAGGCGGGATTCGTCTCCATGGAGGAGGTGGAGGAGATCGTCGCCCTCCTGGAGTGGGCCCTGGCAGACAAGTTCGTCTTTCTGGGCAGCATCGAGGTGGAGAGAAAGAAGAAGGGCCTTGGCCTCAAGTGGGAGACCGGGCTTGGGGTGTGTCGCAAGGAGCACCAGGACTTTAGCGATAGCTTCAGCCCCGACGAAGTGCTGGATCT
Source organism: uncultured Aquificales bacterium (assembly GCA_964569095.1). Classification (GTDB taxonomy): domain Bacteria; phylum Thermosulfidibacterota; class Thermosulfidibacteria; order Thermosulfidibacterales; family JALWSI01; genus JALWSI01. The sequence goes on along the minus strand of CAZMTB010000220.1, from coordinate 4,700 downwards.
CCTGGGCAAGAGCGAAAAAGAGCTGGCCGTCGCCTCCAAGTTAGACGCCGAGTCCACCATCCACAGGGCTGGAAAGGTGGACCTCCTGGCGGTGCAGATGGCACCGGACGAGAAGGGGGAGAGCAAGGGCTGGTACGTGTTCGTGGGCCTGCTCACCAAGTCTGCTGTGCTGGAGAAGGGCACGGAGGTGCCCATGGTGAGGAGAAAGCTCCAGGCAGTGGCCCAGAAGCTGGAGCTCACACCGGGAACCCACAGCTACAGGGAGGCGGTGGGCATATTCAACACCATACCCGTAGAGGCGTTGTTCCTCTACGACATCGACCACCTGACCCGGGTCTTCGAGGGGGTGCTGGGACTCGGCAAGGAGTTTGAACCCAAGGTCTTCACCGTGGAGGGTGGAAAGGGTATCCACTCCATTCTCGTGGTTATCCCACAGGAGAGGTACAGCGCCACCCTGGAGGAGGAGATAGAGGAGTTCTTGAAGGAGGCCTACGAGGCCACCTACACCTACAGCACCTTCTCCTCTTTAGAGGGCGAAAAGGCATTCATCCACTACTTCGTCTCCACGCCAGTTGAAGGAGCAGGGGCCTCCACCGAAGAGATAGAGGCAAAGGTGCGGGAACTCTCCACCACCTGGGAGGACAGGCTGCAGCGCATCCTGCAGCGCGAGGTGGGAAACAAGAAGGCTTCAGAGCTGTTTGGACGCTACAAGACGGCCTTCAACGAGGAGTACCGTTCTCTCTTCACCCCCCAGAAGGCCTACGAGGACCTGCTGATGGTAGAGAGGCTGCTCCAGACGGGAGAGCTCCAGGTGAACATCAGCGAGGACGATGAGGGCTACTCACACATCACCATCTTCAGTCCCCAGGCCCTCATCTTAAGCAAGACGGTGCCCATTCTGGGCCACCTCTTCCTCCAGGTGCTGGACGAGATCTCCATCGAGATGAGGCTTCAGGGTGGCCAGAAGGTCTACCTGCACGCCTTCAGGGTGCTGCAGGCCAACGGCGAACCGCTGCCCCAGGAGGTGCCCCTTGCAGAGGCCCTGATAGCCGCCATCACGGGCAAGGTTGAGAGCGATCCACTCAACCAACTCGTGGTGAAGGCCGCCCTCCCCTGGGAGGTGGTGGACCTGCTAAGAACCTACCGGAACTACCTTAGGCAGATAGCCCCCTCCTACACCCGCACCTCCATCTACAACGCCTTCCTGGAGTATCCAGAAATAACCACCACCATCTGGGACTACTTCGACGCCAAGTTCAACCCCCAGAGGGAGGAGAGCATAGAGGAGAGGCAGAAGGGGCTACTGAAAGAGATAAAGGAGAACTTCTCGAAGCAGCTCGACAGGGTGCAGGACCTGACATCGGACAAGATATTCAGGCTCTTCTTCAACATGGTGGAGTCCACCCTGCGTACCAACTTCTACAAGAGCTCCCGGTCGCACCACTACATCTCCATCAAGATAGACTGCAAGAGCATACTTGAGATGCCCCTGCCCCGACCCATGTTCGAGATCTACGTTCACGAGGTTGGGATGGAAGGCGTCCACCTCAGGGGAGGAAAGGTGGCCCGCGGCGGCATCCGCTGGAGCGACCGTCCCGACGACTTCCGCACGGAGATACTGGGCCTGATGAAGACCCAGATGGTGAAGAACGCCATCATCATCCCAACGGGCTCCAAGGGCGGATTCATCATCAAGGTGAGAGGAAGAGATCGGGAAGAGACCAACCGGCTTGTCACCGAGAAGTACACGGTGCTCATGAGCGGCATGCTGGACATCACCGACAACGTGATCGACGGCAAACCCGTACACCCCGACGAGGTGGTGTGCTACGACGGATACGATCCCTACCTGGTGGTGGCGGCAGACAAGGGAACCGCCCACCTGTCGGACACCGCCAACGCCATCTCCCAGTCCTACGGCTTCTGGCTTGACGACGCCTTCGCATCGGGAGGCTCGGCGGGATACGACCACAAGAAGCTGGGCATAACCGCCAAGGGGGCATGGGTGAACACCCGCCGCCACTTCATGGAGATGGGAATAGATCCCAACCGCGACAACGTGACCGTGGTTGGAATAGGGGACATGGGGGGAGACGTCTTCGGCAACGGAATGCTGCTCAGCCAGAGCATCAAGCTGGTGGGGGCGTTCAACCACATCCACATCTTCCTGGACCCCCACCCCGATCCCCTAACCTCCTGGAAGGAGAGGGAACGCCTCTTCAAGGCCGGCAAGGGATGGGACCACTACAACAAGGAGCTGATCAGCGAGGGAGGGGGCGTCTTCTCGCGCCAGGCCAAGTCGGTACCCATCTCTCCCCAGATGCAGAAGGTGCTGGACACCACCAAGACCGAGGCCAGCGGAGAAGAGGTGATAAAGATGCTTCTGAAGGCCCCCGTTGACCTGCTCTGGAACGGAGGCATCGGCACCTACGTGAAGGCATCCTCCGAGACGCACCAGGAGGTGGGCGACCACGCCAACGACAGCGTGAGGGTGGACGCCAACCAGCTAAGGTGCAAGGTTGTGGGCGAGGGAGGAAACCTGGGCTTCACGCAGAAGGCCAGGGTGGAGTACGCCCTGCACGGGGGCGCCATCTACACCGACGCCCTGGACAACTCCGCAGGCGTCGACATGTCTGACCACGAGGTGAATCTGAAGATCCTCTTCCAGGACATGCTCAAAAAAGGAACCATGTCCAGGGACGAGAGAAACGAGCTCCTCGAGGCCCTAACCCCCGAGGTGGTAGACCACGTGCTGCGCCACAACTACGAGCAGAGCCTCGCGGTGAGCCTCGACGCCATACGCTCGAAGAAAGACGTATCTCCCTTCGGGACCACCGTGGACCTCCTGGTGAGGGAGCAGCTCTTCGATCCCGCAGAGACGGTGGTTCCCAGCCACACCGAGCTGGCGGCCCGCAAGAAGGCGGGAGAGGGGCTGTTCAAGCCCGAGCTCGCCCTGCTACTTGGCCACGTGAAGCGCTGGGTGAAGAAGGAGCTGGAAGAGTGCCAGTTCATCGACGCCCCCTACCTGGACGACCTGCTCGCCTCCTACTTCCCCAAGTCGGTGCAAGAGAGGTTCAGGGAGGCGATAGAGAAGCACCTCTTGAGGCGCGAGATCCTCATCACCATGATCACCAACAGCGTCGTGAATCAGGCAGGTCAGTCTTTCTTCGTCTCGCTACAGTCCGAGATGGGTGCCTCGGTGGGAGAGGTGGCCGCCGCCTACATGGTGATGGACGGCATCTTGAACGCCCAGGAGATACGGGAAGAGGTATACTCCCTCGACTTCAAGGTGCCTGCCTCGGTGCAGTACCAGGCCCTCATCGCCCTGGACGACCTGGTGGGAGGTCTGGTGAGGTGGGCCCTGCTGTTTGGCGGAGACTGGATGCCCCTGAAAGAGGTTATCTCCAAGTACAACAAGCTGGTCTACAAGCTGGTTGAAAACCTGCCCTCAATACTCACCCCCACCGCCCTCCAGGGATACCAGGCAGAGATAGCCAGGCTGGAGAAGCACGGCATCTCCAAGAAGAGCGCATCCCTGCTGGCGGCGGGTAGCTACGTGGTGAACTTCATGGACGTGATCACCCTCGCCGAGGCCCTCGAGACCACCAAGGTGAAGGAGCTGGCAGTGATCTACACCGAGATGATGGAGCGGTTCCAGTTCTTCGTGGTCCAAGATGCCCTGAAGGAGGATCCCAAGGCGAGCCTGTGGGAGCATCAGGCCTACGCCCTGCTCGAAAAGGACCTGTGGGACATCAAGCGCACCATGGCCTCCCAGCTCTACCAGTGCTACCAGGAGAAGGGGAGCATCAAGGCCATGTGGAAGTCCCACAGGGAGAAGAACCCCGTGCTCTACACCTACCTGGCAGAGGTTGCAGACAGCGTGAAGAGGCGACACGCCACGGGACTGGCGGTGTGGAGCGTGGTGCTGAGGCGTCTCCAGGACGCCCTGCAAGACTGACGGAAGAAGAGGTTGAGAAAGTCACCCAGCCAAAAGAGAGGACCGCTGCCCCTGCTGGTGGCGGTCCTCTTGCTCGTATCCTCCATTGCACTGGGGGAGACGGTGATCATCCCCGAGCCGGCGGGGCCCAAGCCCCCCAAGCGGGTGGAGACCACACCGGCTCAAGGAGAGAGCAGCTGCCCCTCAGAGACGGCGGAAGAGCCCGAGCCCCCGCCGCCGTCTCCCTACCGTTTCTCCCGTCCCTACCGGGTGCTGGTGATTTTCGACATGCCCAGGGAGAACCGGTGGGTGGTGGAGAGCCAGAAGGGAATAGAGAGGGCACTGAAAAACTTCCCGGTGGTATTCAAGCAGGCCTACCTGGTGGGAGACGAGAACGCCACCAACGCCACAGCAGCAAGGATCAGAGAGCTGATCGCCACCTGGCAGCCGGCAGTGGTGATCGCCTCGGGAGAAATCACGGCCCTCAAGGTGGTGAAACCCTTGCTGGACACCCCAACCGCCTTCGTGGTCTTCGGCATGCACAGCACCCCCCAGGAGTTGGGGTTTATCCTTGACTCTCCCCAGCATCCCGACAGGAACGTGACGGGGGTGCTGCCCGCGTCTCCCCTGCTTCGGGCCATGAAGTTGGCCAAGGAGATCTGCGAGAAGGTGGAACGGGGGGTCTTTCTCACCGACACCCCCAGGGAGTCCACCCTCGTGCTCAAGGACCTGCAGAGGGAGTTCCTGCCGTTCAAGATCGACT
>CAZMTB010000219.1:0-6271 GCA_964569095.1 uncultured Aquificales bacterium | reverse complement strand
CTAAATTATTAGAGGATGTTTTGTTGGAGATACCGATGAAAATTTTTACTCTAAACTCAAGAAAACCTGTTGACGAATAGAGAATATAGAGGTATTATTAGAATGGAAAATAGAAAGGAACTACTTAGGAGGGTGGTCATGAGAGATAGGATTGGATGGTTAGTTGGATTTGTTGTTATCATAAGTTTCCTGTCTAGAGGGGTTCTGGCTGCAAGTAATCCCGCCTCTGTGGTTGATAAAAAGGTTGATTCTTCTGGAAACCTGTACACCGTGCAGGTTATGTCAGTGACAAGCAAGAACATATCGGAGCTGGATCGCCAAGCAGAGAAATTGTATCGCAGGTATAGATTGATCTGTCTTATCGGTAAGAGGGGAGATAGATATACCCTATCGGTAGGGGGATTTGATTCTAAAGATAAGGCACAGTCTCTGAGAGATAGATTGGTGAAAGATGGTATGATCGGTGAGGATTCCTTTGTACGTACTCGATCTTCTGAAGAGGTTCCGTACCTTGCCATGTCTGGAATGCATAAAGACAGGAAGATAACTGAAGAGAAAAAACAAGAGGAGTCCTCGTCCGAGACCAGTAAAGTGGTTGGAGATGAGGCGAGTGGTGAGAGATATTCGGAATCTGAAGCCGTAGAGAAGGCTGAAGATAGCCGGTCGGAAGAAGCGGTGAATGCCCTTTTGAACGTCTCTATCAAGGACAACAAAGTGGTCCTGAAAGGGAAGAGTTTTTGGGGTAAGACCCTTCTGAACTACCTGGACGATCCCCCAAGGTACGTGTTGAGGCTATTCAACACCGAAAATCAGTCTACCGTTGATACCCTCTACAATCCCCAAAGGGACATCGAGAAGCTGAGGGTGAGTTATGACCCTAAATCCAAAACCACCAACGTGATTCTCACCCTGAAAGGGGAGCAGGAGTGTCACATGGACAAGAGGGGCGACGAGATAGAGCTAAAATTGGAGAACACAGAGGTCTCTACCGAGTCCGGTCCCCGGGTGGTGCTTGGGGCTTCGTCTGCCAATCCATTTGGAGAGAAGAGGGTTTACAAGGGTAGACGGGTCTCCCTTGAGTTCAAGGACGCAGACGTGAGAGACGTGATTGGCCTGATGGCCGAAATAAGCGGTTTGAACTTCGTGATAGACCCAGATGTGCACGGCAGCGTCACCTTGAGACTGAAGAACGTTCCCTGGGATCAGGCCCTCGACATCATCCTGAAGATGAACCACCTGGGTATGATAGAGGAGAACGGCATAGTGAGGGTCTCTACCTTGAGCAACATCACCGCCGAGATGCACGCCCAGGAGGAGGCTGGCAGGGCCCTTGAGGGTTTGGAGCCCTTGGCTACGGAGGTTATTCCCTTGAACTACTCGGAGGCCAAGGAGGTGGAGGATCTAATAAAGCCTCTCTTGAGTGACAGGGGAGAGGTTAACGTTGTTGAGAGAACCAACTCGCTGGTGGTGAAGGACGTACGCTCGCGAATAGACACCATATTGGACTTCATAGACCAGATAGACACCCCTACACCCCAGGTTCAGATCGCGGCCAAGATCGTCGACGTGAGCACAGACTACATGAAAGAGCTGGGAATACAGTGGGGGTTTCTGTGGCACCAGAGCAAGACCGAGATGAACTTTCCCTACTCCTTCGGAGTGGGAGGCGCGGGTTTCAGGTCGGGAGACGCTGTGGAGCAATCCACCAACAAGATGGGGGAGACCGCGGGGTGGACCCCTACCTTTCCCGGTTACGTGATAGACATGCCAGCGGCGGCGGGTATTGGTAGCGGCGGCGCCATAGCAGCGAGTCTGCTTAACAAGGAGCAGACCTTTGGAATAGACGTGAGGCTGTCTGCCTTGGAGGATAATGGCCAGGGCAAGGTGATCTCTCAGCCCAAGGTGATCACCCTCGACAACCAGGAGGCGAGGATAGAGCAGGGATTTGAGATTCCCTACAAAACGGTCTCCGATCAGGGAACGGAGACCGACTTCGAGGATGCCACCATGAGCCTAACGGTCAAGCCCCACATCACCGCCGACGGTGACATCATAATGGACGTGGAGGTGACCAAGGACTCTCCAGACTTCGCCCACGTCACCCCCGACGGTATCCCCATACAGACCCGTTCGGTGACCACCTCGGTGCGCATGCGCAACGGTGACACCTTGGTGATCGGCGGTATCTACGAGGAGTTCGACAGCAACTCAAACAATGCGGTGCCTGGACTGAGCAGGCTTCCCCTTTTTGGTTGGCTCTTCACCCACGAGACCCAGGAGATCCAGAAGAGGGAGCTCCTCATATTCATCACCCCCACCATACTGCCCACCCCGCCGAAGAAGTCGAGGAAGACCCTGGGCCAGCTGTAAAGAATGCTCTCTCGCCTGAGGCTGCTCACTGCAGGAGAGTCCCACGGTCCCAGTCTGGGAGTGACTGTGGAGGGGCTTCCCGCGGGTCTATTTGTGGAGGTGGACTGGATCAACCACCAACTGTGGCGTCGCCAACAGGGCTACGGGCGTGGTGGAAGGATGGCCATCGAGAGTGACAGGGTTGAGATACTCTCTGGGGTGAGACACGGTTACACCTTGGGCAGTCCAGTTCTGATGCTGGTTAGAAACAGGGACTGGGAGAACTGGCAGGATACCATGGCCGTGGGGCCCGTGGGTGACCATTCACGGGAGAGGTTCACCATGCCCCGTCCCGGACACGCCGATCTGGCAGGTGTGGTGAAGTACCGGCACCACGACGTACGGAACGTTCTGGAGCGTGCCAGCGCCCGGGAGACCGCGGCCCGGGTGGCTGGAGGTGCTCTCTCTTCCCTCTTGCTCAGGGTGGTGGGAGTAGAGGTGCGTTCTCACGTGATCTCCATTGGTTCCGAGGCGACAGAACGGGAGTTCGCCTGGGAGGACTTGGAGAGGGCCGGGGATTCTCCCGTCTTCTGTTGCGATCCCGAGGCCGAGGCTCGAATGATTGATGCCATAGAGAGAGCAAAGGAGAAGGGCGATACCTTGGGCGGGGTGATCGAGGTTAGGTCAAAGGGTGTTCCCGTGGGTTTGGGTTCCCACGTCCACTGGGACAGGAGACTGGACACCAGGATAGCCGCTGCCCTGATGAGCATACCGGCGATAAAGGGCGTGGAGGTGGGGTTGGGTTTTGAGGCGGCGAGACTACCGGGATCGTCGGTCCACGACGAGCTCTATCCCTCGCCTCTTGGTCCCGTGCGCAATACGAACAGGGCCGGTGGAGTAGAAGGGGGTATCTCGAACGGCGAAGAGCTGGTTGCAAGGTGCGCGATGAAGCCCATTCCTACCCTCATGAAACCCCTCTCTTCGGTGGATCTCTCCACGGGAGAGGCGGTCTCTGCTGCCAAGGAGCGTTCTGACGTTTGTGCCGTGCCCGCAGCCTCTGTGGTGGCAGAGGCCATGCTCGCCTTGGTGCTCGCCGATGCCTTGCTCGAGAAGACCGGGGGGGACAGTGTGGAGGAGATTCTGCCGAGGGTGGAGGAGCTGAGAAGGCTCTCTCCCTTCTTGACCTGATCCCGTGATTCGTGAAGGGCACATCTTCCTGGTGGGTTTCATGGGCTCTGGAAAGAGCACCGTGGGAAGGCTGGTGGCGGGGAGGCTCAATCTTTCCTTCGTTGACCTTGACTCGCTGGTTGAGGAGAGGCTGGGCATGAGCATACCCAGGGTCTTCTCCGCCTACGGAGAGGACTTCTTCAGGGAGGCAGAGACCCGTGTTCTCGAAGAGGTCTCCCGCTCCTTTCCCCCCTCGGTGGTGGCCACGGGCGGGGGGATCGTTCTTAGGGAGTCCAACTGGGAGATCATGCAGGCCTCTGGTGAGGTGGTCTATCTGCACGCCCCTGTAGAGGTGCTGTGGGAGAGGGTCTCCCACTCAACCAACAGACCCCTTGCCCGGGATGAGGAGAGGTTCAGGGAGCTCTGGTTAAAGAGGCTTCCCCTTTACAGGAAGGCCAGAATTGAGGTAGAGTCTTATCCAAAGACCCCCGAAGAGGTGGCCAGGGAGGTGCTGGGTGCGCTTGGGCTTACCTACTAAGAGACGATTGAGTCGCAGAGAGAGGCTGGAGGAGAGGTACAGGAAGGAGCAGAATCCCCTTCTGCTACTACCCTTGGCAGGCCTTTGCGAAAGAGAGGGTGAGCTCGAAAAGGCCCTGGAGTACTGCCAGGACTTTGTTGACGCCTACCCCGAGGACCTTGGGGGTCTCTATCTGTTGGCCAAGTTGAAAGAGGCGATGGACGACGTGGAGGGGGCCATCTCTATCCTGGAGGACGTGAAGGTCAGGTTTCCCTGCGCCCTGGGTGCCAGAAAGCGCCTGGGCAGGCTCTACAGCAGGGCAGGTAGAGAGGAAGAGGCCATTGAAGAGTACCTCTTTGTGCTGGACGAGTTCAGGGATTCTCACCTGAAACGCCTGGTGGAGCGGAGGTCCAAGAAGGCCAAGAGGCTTCCCGAGCCTGAGGCCGCTGCTCCAGCAGAGGCCGAGGTTCCCGAGATAGAGGTTGAAGAAGGGGTAGAGGACGACGATCTTCCGGTGATCAACCTGGACGAAGAGATAGAGATACCGGAAGACGGGGAGCCGGAGGAGCTGGAGGAGGAGTTTCTCACCGTAGAGATGGCGGATCTCTACTACAAGCAGGGGTTGATTCCCCAGGCAGTGGAGGTGCTGGAGAAGCTCTACCTGAAGAATCCAGAGGACGAGGAGGTGAAGAAGCGACTGGAGAAGATGCGTCCTCTGGTTGACATGCTGGAGCCAGAGGAGCCCTGAGTCTTCCATGAAGAGGGTGTTGGTGATTCACGGTCCGAACCTGAACATGCTCGGGGTTAGGGAGCCTGGGCTCTACGGCGATTGGAGCTTCGATAGGCTGAGGGACGAAATAGAGACCCGGGCCCGAGAGGTTGGGCTGGAGGTTGAGCAGTTTCAGTCAAACCACGAGGGGGAACTGGTGGATGCGATTCAGGGAGCCCTGGGCAGGTTCTCTTGGATAGTGATAAACCCGGGGGCCTACACCCACACCAGCGTTGCCATAAGGGATGCCGTACTGGCCGTTGGATTGCCGGTTATCGAGGTTCACATCTCTAACATCCATGCCAGGGAGGGATTCAGGCGGCGTTCCTACCTCTCCGACATCGCCGAGGGGATCATCTGCGGTTTCGGCCCTAAGGGGTATCTATTGGCACTTCAGGCCATTGCAGAGGAGTGACCCCGGTGATCTCAGAGAGGCTTGAGAGGGTCAGGGAGCACCTGCACGACGAGAGGGCAGATGCCCTTCTCGTAACGAAGGCCGCCAATGTGCGTTACCTCTCTGGGTTCGGTGGAAGCTGGGGCGTGCTCTACATTGCGGAGGAGTACGCCGAGCTCATCACAGACGGCAGATACGTGGTTCAAGCCCGTGAGGAGACCAAGGGGTGGCCGGGGGAGATTCACATCGTCTCCCAGGGTGAGACCCTTTCAAGGAGGATTTCGCAGCTTGCCCCCAAAAGGCTGGGAGTGGAGAATAGCATCACCCTTGAGCTCTACACCAAGCTGGTGGACACTCTGAGCGATACAAAGGTGTTTCCGGTCTCAGGCTGGATAGAGGAGCTGAGGATGGTGAAGGAGCCCGAGGAGGTTGAGGGGCTGAGAAGGGCCATAGAGGCCGCCGAGGCGGCCTTCAACGCCGTTTTTGACACCCCTCCCGTGGGCATGAGGGAGTTTGAGATCGCCGCTGAGCTGGAGTACCAGATGCGTAGACTTCACGGCGCTCTGCCTGCCTTTGAGACCATAGTTGCGGTGGGTGAGAGGGCGGCCATGCCTCACGCCCGTCCCTCGGAGAGGGTGTGGAGCGGTTCTGAACCCCTCTTAGTGGACATGGGGGCGCTTCTGGACGGTTACCACTCGGACTTCACCAGGGTGCTGATGCCAAGGGAGGCAGATTCGGAGGTGGAGAGGACCTTCTCTGCCGTGGAAGAGGCATTGTCTGCGGCGCTTGAGGGTGTGATGCCGGGGATGTTGGCCTCGGAGGCCGACGCATTGGCTCGGGAGAGGCTCGAGCGGCACGGATTGGAGGGTTTCTTCACCCACAGCCTGGGACACGGGGTTGGGCTGGAGATACACGAGGGTCCCACCCTATCCCCCTCCTCGGAGCAGGAGCTGAAAGAGGGCATGGTCTTCACCCTGGAGCCCGGGGTCTACATCGAGGGCAAGGTGGGGATAAGGCTCGAAGATATGGTGCTGCTTGCTTCATCGGGGGTGGAGGTTCTCACCTCGTTGCCCAG
>CAZMTB010000218.1:0-11334 GCA_964569095.1 uncultured Aquificales bacterium | reverse complement strand
CTCCATCTTCTCGGGATCGGTGACGAAATAGGGAGAGAGGTATCCCCTGTCGAACTGCATACCCTCAACCACCTCAAGGGTGGTCTCCAGACCCTTGGCCTCCTCCACGGTGATCACACCGTCTTTGCCAACCTTCTCCATGGCATCGGCGATAAGCTCGCCTATCTCTTTGTCGTTATTGGCAGAGATGGCCGCAACCTGTGCAACCTCCTTCTTCTCCTGCACCTCGCGGCTCATCTTGCGGAGCTCCTCCACTATGGCCTCAACGCCCTTGTCTATGCCCCTCTTCACGCTCATGGGGTTGGCGCCGGCGGTTATGTTTTTGAGACCGCCCTTGAATATGGCCTCGGCCAGCACAGTGGCTGTGGTGGTTCCGTCTCCGGCCACGTCGGAAGTCTTGCTGGCAACCTCTCTAACCAGCTGTGCACCGAGGTTCTCAAACTTCTCCTCCAGCTCTATCTCCTTGGCAACGGTAACGCCGTCTTTGGTGATGAGAGGAGCACCGAACTTCTTCTCGATGACCACATTACGACCACGGGGTCCAAGAGTCGCCTTAACGGCCTTGGCGAGCATCTCTACGCCAGAGCACATCTTGGCCCTGATCTCTTCGCTGAACTTCAGATCCTTTCCTGGCATGGCTCTCTCTCCTTCTCTCTCACTTCAAATTTATTTTTCCACGATGGCGTAGATGTCGTCCTCGCGCATCACGAGGTACTTCTCGCCATCGATCTTGATCTCGGTACCCGCGTACTTACCGTAGATCACCTCGTCGCCCACCTTAACGCACATGGGCACCTTCTCACCGCTTTCCAGAATACGACCCTCTCCAACTGCCTCTACCTTGCCCCTCTGGGGCTTCTCCTTCGCCGTGTCGGGTATGATTATCCCTCCACTGGTCTTCTCTTCCTCATCCTCGTAGGGCTTCACGAGAACGCGATCGTGAAGTGGTCTAACCTTCATACCCTAATCCCTCCTCCTGAGATTTATTAGCACTCTCACCTGTCAAGTGCCAATTTCGATCTCCAAATTTAAGCACACCGCGCCCGCTTTGCAAGAGGGGTGACCCCATTTTCTTTAAAAATTTTTCTCCGCGAGACAGTCAAGATTAACAACCACTTACCACTCATTTGGCCTTGATATTAGCGTAAATATAGCAAAAAATAGCATATTTTGATTATGAGATAATCAAAATGCCTTGGTGAACGAGACTCGCATTGTCCCGTTGGGGAAGGGATTTGTGAAACCGGTCGGTCTCGGTTAGATAGCAGCATCATTCGATTGAGACGAGGGGGTGCTGTGTCCAGAGCAAGAGAAGGCCTGATGCCAATGGCAATAACCCTCCCACCTCGGAGGTGCCACAGGTGACGGAGAGGCGCATCTACTCGGAGGTCTCTATCAGAAAGATCGTTCTCCTAATCCTCCTGGTTTTGGCCATCGGCGCATTTTACCTGTTGGGGGGAGACCGGTACCTCAGCTATCAAGAGGTGCGTACCCACAGCATCCAGATCCATCTCTTCATACGCACACATCCCTGGGAATCCATGATTCTATACTCCACAATCTACATCCTGGCGGCAGTGCTCTGCCTGCCGGGAACCACCCTGTTTCTCACCATGGTGGGAGGCGGGCTCTTCGGTTTCTGGGAGGGAACCCTTCTCGCCGCACTCTCGTCCACCCTGGGAGCACTCCTCTCCTTCTTTACGGTGCGCTACCTCTTCAGGAACCTCGCCGCTAGGTACTTAGAAGGCAAGTGGGAAGGGGTGAGGTCAAGGCTGAAACGCCACGGCGTTAGATATATTCTCACCCTGAGACTCACCAGCGCCTTCCCATACTTCCTTCTCAATCCCTTGCTTGCCCTAACCTCCATCTCGCCCTGGACCTTCCTCTGGACCACGGCGGTGGGCATATTCCCAACCACCCTGTTCTATTCGTACGTTGGCTACAGGATGGGATTGATGAAGGTAGAAAGAGCCTTCAAGCTGCTCCCCATACTGGTGATGCTACCAATAGCACTAACGGTGCTGGTATCTCCCTGGCTAAAGAGAAGGTTCTCATCTGCTTGAGATAAGAAAGGGAGACGAGAGGAGTACCCACTCTCAGAAAAGGAGAAATCCCGCCAAGGCCACTCCCCAGCAGTAAATGGCAAACCACTTTAGCGAGCGCGCGCGTATGGCTTTCAAGAACAAGGATATAGCCGCATAGCCCACCACGAAGGCCGCAACCATTCCCGCCAGATAGGGCAGATAGAGCTTGGAGGGGATGCGGGAAATATGGGGAGCCTCGAGAACCGCCGCCCCAAGAATCGCAGGAACCGCGAGCAAGAAGGAGAACCTACCCGCCTCGTCGCGCTCCATCCCCGTCAGAATGGCGGCCACCACCGTGGACCCAGAGCGTGAGACACCTGGAAAGACCGCAACCCCCTGGAAGAACCCGATTACTAGGCTCCGCCGAAGACCAACCTCCTCAGAGCGTACATCGCCGCTCTCCACCCAGTCCCCCAGGAATAGCAATAGACCTGTGTAGAGAAGAGCCCCTGATACCCACCTGGGAGTAGAGAAGAGAACCTCCACCTGATGCTTCAACCCCAAACCTATGGCAGCAGTGACCACCGTTGCAGCCAGGATCCAAAGGACCATTCTCCTCTCTTCTGCTCCCCTCGTGTAAGGAGGAAAGAGAGAGGCGGCGAGCCGCCCCAGGTCCCTCCTAAAGTAGAGAAAGACCGCCCCCAGGGTGGCGAGATGAAGCAAAAGATCGAAGGCAACGGGGTTCTCCTTGAACCCCAAAAGACCCTGAAGCATCACCAGATGCCCAGAGCTGCTAACGGGCAAGAACTCCGTGAGACCCTGCAGCACCCCCAGGGCTATGCAGGAGAACAGCAGCCCCACCCAGGTCAACCCACGAAGTCGTAACCGGCGATCAGGGCCCTGTTGTTTATCTCCCTCGCCACCTCGTCTCTCTGCTTGGCCTCCAGCACCTGCCTCACGGAGTCCAGTGAGAGAATGCCGCTCAGCTTAACCAGGAGTCCCAGTAGCACCACATTGGCAGCCTGCTCGCTACCCAGCTCGGCCGCCATCTCCGTAGCGGGAACGCCAATAATCTCGAGGTCGTCCCGATCCACCTCCTCCGGTCCAACCAAAGAGGTGTTGAGGATCAGCCTGCCCTGGGGACGCACCCTCTCCACGTAGTGGAGCATCTTGGGATGCAAGAGAACAACGGTAGACGGCTGTCCCACCACCGGGGACTCAATTGGAGAGTCCGAGAGAAGCACGGTGCAAGTTGCCTCTCCTCCTCTCTTCTCCACCCCATAGATGGGCAACCAGGTGGTGTAGAGTCCCTGATCAGCTGCCGCCGTGGCAAGGATGTTGCCAACGGTGAGGGCTCCCTGTCCCCCTATTCCGGCAATGAAGAAGTCTATTCCCGCGCTCGACATGGGATCACCCCCTGTCCTTGAAGACCCCAAGGGGGAAGTAACGCATCATCTCCTCCTCTATCCACCTGTTGGCCTGCTGGGGAGTCATCCTCCAGTTGGTGGGGCAGGCAGACAGTATCTCAACCATGGAGAAACCCATCTCGTTAAGCTGCATCTGGAAGGCCCGCTTCACCGCTTGCCTCGCCTTCTTCACCCGAGCCGGGGAGGTAAGGGCCACCCTAGCCAGGTAGGCAGGGGCCTCCAGCGTGGCCAGCATCTCTGACATTCGTATTGGATACCCGGAGTTCTGGGGATCCCTGCCGTAGGGACAGGTTGAGGCCTTCTGTCCCACTATGGTGGTGGGCGCCATCTGGCCCCCGGTCATCCCGTAAACCGCGTTGTTGATGTAGATGACGGTGAAGTTCTCCCCCCGGTTCGCCGCGTGCACTATCTCTGCGGTGCCTATCGCGGTGATCTCCCCGTCTCCCTGGTAGCAGAACACCACCTTGTCGGGCATGCAGCGCTTTATCCCCGTGGCCACCGCAGGCGCCCTGCCGTGAGGGGACTCGGAGACGTCCAGGTTGAAGTAGTCGTAGAGAAAGACAGCGCATCCCACGGGGGCAATTCCTATGGTGTCTTCCCTTATCCCCAGCTCGTCTATCACCTGGGCCACTATCCGGTGGGCGATTCCGTGGTGACACCCCGGACAGAAGTGAAAAGGCTTACCCGTTAAGCTCTCGGGCCTTTTGAAAACCGCTTCTCCCATGCTTGGCTCCTTCAACTCTTCTCAACAGCCTCGATATCGGTACGATCTCTATACCCATGGCCCTCAATTTGGAAGCCCCCTCCTTGATCATCCTGTAAGTGGCAGTTAAGGGATGGCCTATGGCCACTGCGTATCCCCTTTTCAGGGCAATGGCGGCCAATCTCCTGAACTGGCGATCCATGGAGGCCCTGTCGTGGGAGTGGTCGAGAAAGATGTCGCGCCTGAGGGCCGGCACTCCCATATTCAAGGCCGTTCTGTAGGCAACGCTTCGGGAGGAGGTGAGGCTGTCGAGGAAGAAGAGTCCGTGCCTCCCAAGCTCCCCAAGCACAACCTCCATCTTGTGGCGATTGCACGTAAACCTGGACCCCATGTGGTTATTCGCCCCCACGGCACCCGGAACGGCAGCTATCTCCCTCCGGAGAAGAGATAGTATCGCAGAATCGCTCATGGACACCCTCAACATGCCCTTGGTGCGCGACTCCATGCGTTCTATGGCCTCCCGATGTCCTCCAGATTCCATGGGTATGTGAAGCATCACCTCTTTACCCTTGGCCCTTGCCCTTCTAATCGCGTAGTCCACGAAGGGAGTGAAGGGAATCACCGAGATGGTGACCGGAAAGGGAAGGTCGAGGAATAGGTCAGCCGCGTGCTTTGTGTACCCAACGTCGTCTATCACTATGGCCACCATGGGTCCCTCTCTCTTCTCAAAGCCACCGGTGGATACCGAGGGTCTAAACTGCAGGGCCACCTTCTTCTCGCCCCCAGACTCCCCCTGTGAGAGAACAACAAAGGTATATCTTCCAAGCAGACGCCCCCCTTGGGAGAAGGATACCGAGAGGCCCTCGCCCTTCAACCACTGAAAGGGCTGAAACGCCAGCCCTATACCCTTCAATCCCTCGTGAGAGAGAAACTCCTTTCTCAGCCGCGAGAGAATCCCTTTGGAGGACAGGCCGTTGGCAAGGAGAATGTAGGTGGCAGTGTGAACCTTCCAGCAACCATCTCGAGAACACTGGGTGTAAACCGCAGAGTCCACTGGAGAGGGCGAACTCTCTCCAAGCCCGCTGAGCACAGAGAGTACCACCCTCTCCACCTTTTTCGATGATCCCCTCATTGGCGAAGGGGACGCCAGTCTTCCCTTTGAGGCTACACCCTTAGTGGCCCTATCCCTGAGGATCAAGAGGCCAGCCACCACGAGAGCGGCCACCACCACTCCCAAAACAACCGCCAACAAAAGAGGGGAGGTTCTCCTCTTCCTCCTGGATCTGGCAGGGGGCTTCCTATTTCCAGAGGAAGCCCTCCCGCCCTTAGTGCCCCTTGGGGTGCCTTTCTTTGAGTTACTTTTTGGCAGCTTTGGCCCCGCCAAACATCTCCTTATTGTTTATCAACAACCAGCCCTTTAAGAACTGCAAGGCGTACTTGAGCTGGTAGTCTTTAAGCTTTTCAGTAACCCCCTCTTTCTTGCCCTTCTTGCCCTTCTCCCTCTTTGCAGGGCCAATAACCCCCTGGGCAAAGTGGTGTTTAAGGCTCTCCTCACGGATCACCGTGCGGTTCCCCTCGCCCTTCTCCGTGAGGTCAGAGGGTATCTCCACATCGGGGATTATCCCCTCCTCCTGGATAGAGCGTCCAGAGGGAGTGTAGTAAGCAGCCGTGGTGAGCTTGAGAGCAGAACCATCGCTAAGGGGATAGACCGTCTGAACAGAACCCTTTCCGAAGGTGCGCTCTCCGGCAATCACTGCCCTGTGCCAGTCCTGCAACGCTCCGGCTACGATCTCGGAGGCACTGGCGCTTCCAGCGTTGACCAGGACCACCATGGGATGGAAGGGGAAGGTGTGATCTGCATGGGCCATGAACTTCACCTCGTTGGAACCGTTCCTACCTTTTATGGAGACCACCAGCTTACCCTTGCCCAAGAAGCGGTCCGACACCCCAACCGCCTGGCTCAAAAGTCCACCTGGGTTGTTGCGCAAATCGAGAATCAAGGCCTTCATGCCCTTCTTCTCGAGTTCCTTCAGGGCGGTATCGAGCTGCTTTGAGGTTCTCTCCTGGAAGGAGCGTATCCTCACATAGCCTATCTTGGCCTTTGGATCCTCCATGCGGTAAGAGACGCTTTTCACCTTTATTATGTCCCTAACTATGGTAACATCGAAGGGCTTCTCGCCGTCCCTCTGGATGGTTATGGTCACCTTGGTTCCCTTCTTTCCCCTAAGGCGTTTCACTGCCTCCATGAGGGTGAGCCCCCGGGTAGAGTTGCCCTCTATGGCGATTATTCTGTCTCCTGCTTTAAGGCCCTTCTTGTAAGCTGGTGTTCCTTCAATGGGAGAGACGATGGTGAGTACACCCTCTTTCATGGTTATCTCTATTCCAAGACCCCCAAATTCACCTTTGGTCTCAACCTCCATCTCCTTGTAGAAGTCAGGGGTCATGAAGGTTGTGTGTGGATCCAGCTCTGCCACCATACCCTTTATGGCGCCGTAGATCAGCTTTTGGGGATCTATCTCTTTCACGTAGTTCTTCTCAATGTAGTTGAGGGCCTGGGTAAAAACGCTGAGTTTCTCGTAGATCTTCTCCCTGTTGCCCTTCTTCCCGGCGGTGGTTCCCGTCATCGGCAACACTGCAACCGCAACCGCGCCAACAAGAACTCCAACCAGCAATAACCTCAAAACCTTACTCTTTGCTCTCATGCCTTCCTCCGATCTTCCCAAACCTCAAGGTTTGTTAGCTCTCTTCACAGGATAGGATCCCAGAACCTTCATGGCAAGTGAGACCTCCTTCACCCGCTCCAGGGCCTTGCTCACCCTCTCGTCCTTGGAATGCCCCTCGAGATCGATGAAGAAGACGTAATCCCAGGGTCTCAGCCTCGAGGGTCGCGACTCTATCTTGGTCAGGTTTATGCGGTTCTCGGCAAATCCCTGCAGAATCTTGTGCAAGGCACCAACCTCGTCCGATATGCTCACGAGCAACGAGGTCTTGTCCTCCCCCGTTGGCTCCTCGCCTTGCATACCCAAAACCAGGAATCTGGTGTAGTTCTCAGAGAGATCCTCTATCTGCCTCGCCGCAATCTTGAGCCCGTAGAGACCAGCTGCCATCTCGCTTGCTATCGCCGCCCCCTTGGGATCCTCCTTGGCCCTCAACGCGGCCTCGGCGGTGCTGGGCATGTCCACTATCCTCACCCTGGGAAGGGCCGAGGTTATCCACTTGCGACACTGGGCAGTGGCATGGGGATGGCTGTAGATCACCTCAACCTCCTTTAGGGAACCCGACATTGAGAGCAGGTTGTGGGTGACCTTGAGGTAAACCTCGCCGCATATCTGGACCTCGGACGATAGGAACATGTCGAGGGTGTGGCTGACAACACCCTCCGTGGAGTTCTCAAAGGGAACAACCCCGAAGTCGACCTGGCCCCTCTCTACCGCCTCGAATATGCCGTCGACGTACCTCATGGGTATGTACTCCACCCCCAAGCCGAAGTACTCAACCCCCGCCTGATGGGTGAAGGTGGCCTCGGGTCCCAGGAATGCCACCTTTACCGGGTGTTGAATTGCAAGGCAGGCAGAGACGATCTCCCTGAAGACCAGCTCCACCGATCTATTCGGAAAGGGACCAGGATTCATCTCACCCAAGCGCTTGAAGACGTTCTCCTCCCGCCCGGGGATAAAGAGGGGCAGACCCTCCTTTCTCTTGGTCTCCCCCACCTTCAGGGCGATCTTCGCCCTCTTGTTGAGCAGGGCGAGGATCTCCCCGTCAATCTCGTCTATCTGACGACGGAGATCCTCCAGCACCTAAAAACCTCGCCTCCTACTTGGTGGCGGGAACGCCCTTGCTTTGGTGGTTCTTATCAGGCTTCGTGGCAGGGGAGACTACCGGCGCCTTCTTCGTGGCGTGGGGAGCCTTCTTTCTTCCCCCTTCCACCTCTCTCTTTATGTTCTCAGGCACCTCGCTCTTTGGAACCACCTGGTGACCCATCTTTATGGGAGACTTGGGCACGGCCTTCTTGGCAGGGACCGCAACCGGTGCAATGGGCTTAACCTGCCTCACCGTAGCAGAGTACCTCTTGGTTGTGAGCAGTGCCAAGGATAGCGAGGTGAGCATGAAGAGCACCGCCGCTCCCACGGTGATCTTCGCCAATAAGGGCGTGGGACCCTTAGGACCAAACACCGCCGACCCCTGCGCGCTAACCCCAAAGGTGGCTCCCATCTCGGCACCCTTACCCTGCTGAAGCAGGATGATGAGTATCATGACCACGCAAACGATGATGTGTACCGCAAGAATAGCTGCACTCATATACCTTCTCCCTCTCTTATTATGTCCGCAAAGGAGTGAACCTTTAAGCTGGCCCCTCCCACCAGCGCACCGTCTATGTCCCTCTGCGCCAGCAGGCCCCTTGCGTTCTCTGGCTTCACGCTGCCTCCGTACAGAATGCGCGCCTTTTGTGCAACCTCTACCCCAAGGCTCTCCTCCATCCAACCTCTGATGAACGAGTGCATCTCCTGGGCAATCTCCGGGGTAGCGGTTCTACCCGTTCCAATGGCCCACACCGGTTCGTAGGCAATAACGGGCAGGCAATCATTCTCCCAGGTTACGCCCTTGGTGCTCCCGGAAAGCTGTGATGCCACCACCTCTTTGGCCTTCCCAGCTTCCCTATCCTCGATCCGTTCTCCAACGCAGATAACAGGAACGACGCCCACCTTCTGAAGGGCAACGGCCTTCTTTGCAATCCACTGGTCTGGTTCCCCAAATATGTGGCGCCTCTCCGAGTGCCCCACCACTGCGTAGGTACAACCCACGTCCTTCAGCATCTGGGGAGAGATCTCTCCCGTGTAGGCCCCCTCCGGTTCCCAGTAAACATTCTGGGCACCCAAGGCAACAAACGAACCCTCCAACACCTGAGCCACCGGGTAGAGGGCCGTGAATGGGGGCATAACTGCCACTTCAACAGAGGGAGACTGGGGGAACTCGCGTATAAGCCCCTCTACGAACCTAAGGGCTTCGCCCACCGTCTTGTGCATCTTCCAGTTACCAGCAACAAGGACCCTACGCATCTATCACTCCTTCCTCTCCAGCACCTCCAGACATGGAAGGGTGTTCTTCTCCATCAGCTCCAGAAAGGCCCCTCCACCGGTAGAGATGTAAGAGAAGTTCTCGGTAAAGCCTGCCTTGTGTATTGCCACATCTGTGTCTCCTCCTCCCGCAATGGTGAGGGCAGAAGAGTTCGCCAAGCACTTGGCCATGGCAACCGTTCCCTTCTTGAACCTGTTCATCTCGAAGATGCCCATGGGACCGTTCCACACTATGGTCCTGGCATTGGTGAGGCTCTCCTCGTAAAGTCGAATGGTAGCAGGGCCTATATCAACCCCCTTCCAACCCTCCGGCACCTCCTGGTAGGGAACCACCCTGGCAGGGGCAGCAAAGTCTATCTCCTCGGTGCACACGAAGTCCACAGGCAGGTAGAAGGCCACCCTTCTCTTCTTGGCCTCCTCCAGTATGTCCTTCGCGGTCTCCAGCATCTCATCCTCAACGATAGACCCCCCTGTGGGGTACCCCATGGCCCTCAGGAAGGTGAAGGCCATGGCACCTCCAATCAGCACCTTGTCGGCCTTCTTCAGTAGGTTCTCTATGAGTCCGAGCTTGGTGGAGACCTTTATTCCACCAAGGAGTATGGCCAGAGGACGGGAAGGATTGACCAGGGCCTTCCTGAAGTAGGCGATCTCCTTCTCCATGAGAAGGCCCATCACCCTCACCTTCAGGTGTCGCGCAATCCCGTAAGTGGAGGCGTGGCGCCTGTGGGCAGTCCCGAAGGCGTCGTTAACGTAAACTTCTATCCCTTTGGCCAGTTCCGCGGAGAACTCGGGATCATTCTCGGTCTCCTCCTTGTAGAACCTTAGGTTTTCCAGGAGAAGCACCTCTCCCTCTTTCAAGTTGGCCTTTGCCTCCTCCACCTTCTCGCCTACGCAGGCGTCCACGAAGGAGATCTCCCTTTGAAGAAGCCTCTCCACTCTCTTCTTCACCAGGCTCATGCTCAATTCCGGGATCCATCTCCCCTTGGGACGCCCCCTGTGAGAGGCCACCACCAAGCGGGCCCCCTGGTCGAGGGCATAGGAGAGGGTGGGCAGGGCAGCCCTTATCCTGATGTCGTCAGTTATGTTGCCGTTGTCATCGGTGGGAACGTTGAAGTCCACCCTGATGAAGACCAGCTTGCCCTGAAGGTCCACGTCCTTCAGGGTCTTGTAGGGTACCTCAACCCTCTCCATGGATCTGCAATCAGGCCTCTCCCACCATCACCGCCAGGTCCTTGACCCTGTGGGAGTAGCCTGCCTCGTTGTCGTACCACGAGATAACCTTCACCTGGTTCCCCATCACCTTGGTGGACAACCCGTCAACTACAGAGGATAGGGGACAACCGTTGTAATCTATCGAGACCAGCGGCTCCTCTGAGTAACCCAGTATCCCCTTCATCTCCCCCTCTGAGGCAGCCTTGAGCAGGGAGTTAACCTCTTCAACCGAGGTGGCCTTCTCCACCTGCACCACCAGATCCACCAGAGACACATTGGGAGTGGGCACCCTTATGGCCATGCCGTCAAGCTTGCCCCGCAACTGGGGCAACACCAGCCCCACGGCCACAGCGGCCCCCGTGGTGGTAGGAATCATGGAGACCGCCGCTGCCCTGGCCCTTCTGAGATCTCCATGGGGAAGGTCGAGTATCCGCTGGTCGTTGGTGTAGGCGTGTACAGTGGTCATGAACCCCGACACTATGCCGAGGTTGTCGTCCAGCACCTTGGCCACGGGGGCAAGGCAGTTGGTGGTGCAAGATGCGTTAGAGATGATGAAGTGCCGCTCTGGATCAAACTCCTGGTGGTTAACCCCGAGAACTATGGTGACGTCGGGATCCTTTCCCGGAGCAGAGATGATAACCCTCTTTGCACCTGCCTTCAGATGCTTTGACGCATTCTCCCTGTCGCGGAACCTACCGGTAGACTCCAAGGCAACATCCACTCCCAACTCCTTCCAGGGCAACTCGGCAGGATCCCGCACAGAGCTTACCGGGATCTTTACTCCATTAACCACCACGGCATCGTCGGTATGGGAGACCTCTCCATCGAACCGGCCGTGAACGGAATCGTACTTCAACAGGTGAGCCAAGGTGGCGGCATCCGTGATGTCG
>CAZMTB010000217.1:0-16893 GCA_964569095.1 uncultured Aquificales bacterium | reverse complement strand
GTATCCTTCCCCCTGGAACCCTGGAACCTCTGGCGCTACAAGTCGCCCCTAACCAGGGCCACCGTGGCGGTATCCCACTCGGTGGCAGAGGGTCTGGTCGCCCAAGGGGTCTCTCCTGAGAAGGTGAAGGTGATCTACGGCTCGGTAGACCTCCACCGCTTCTCCAGAAAGCGAGGAGCGGGGCTAAGGGAAGAGCTGGGAATCCCCGAAGACGCGTTCCTGGTGGGATTCATCGCCGCCATGAGACCCTGGAAGAACCACCGGGGATTCGCAGAGGCCATGGCCCCCCTCATGGCCAGAAATCCAAACATCCACTGCCTCTTTGCCGGGGGCGAGAAGCCCAAGGTGCGCCGCGCCGTGAAGAGAACCCTGGAAGAGGCGGGACTCAAGGGGCGTTTCCACCTCCTGGGTTATCGCAACGACGTGGAGAGGGTGATTGCCGCCTGCGACCTAACGGTCAACCTCTCTTCCCAGGGAGAGGGGATGCCTGGGGTGCTCAGGGAGTCCATGGCATGCGAGGTCCCCGTGCTGGCAACCCCGGTGGCAGGAAACCCGGAGGTGGTGCTGAACGGCCACACGGGGGTGGTGCTCGATCCATCTGGCAAGGGATTAGAAGACGCCCTGAAACGCTTCAAAGGTAGCCCCAGGCTGGTCAAGGCAGCGGGAAAGAAGGGACGCAGGTTCATGGAGAGAGCGTTCTCGGTGGACCACCGAATAGAGAAGATGCTTCGCCTCTACCGCGGTACACTGGATGGCACCAAGGGCAGAAAATAGGCGAAGGGCGCTCATACCCCTACTGGAACACTGGGGCAAAAAGGGTGGAACATTACCTGCCGGGCTGCCCCTGGTCCCCGTGGGTAAGGGGAAGAAGGCCCTGGTCTTCCTGGCGGGAAACGCCGCCGTTAGACTCTTCGAAGACCCCTTGAGGTTCACCCGGTATCTCAAGGTCTATTCCCTCCTCGAAAGGGCGGGGGTTGGCGTTCCCCAAAGGCACCTGTGCCGGGCGACTCCCGAACTCGCCGGCAAGGGGATACTGGCCGTCTCCGTGGAGGAGAGGGTATCACCCGTGGAGGTCCCCTCGGTGAGGGTGGCAGAAGAACTCGGCTCAAATCTGGCCCGTCTCCACGGAATAGGGCGTAGCAGGTGGGGAGGGCTACTTCTACCTGCAAAGGGCCACTACTCCACCATGCTGGTGAACGAAACCCTCTCCCGGCTGAGGGCCTGGGAAGAGCGGTTCGGCGAGATACCTGACGCAGAAACCTGGCTGGAGTCGTGGAGAGAACCCCTCTCTTCACTGAAAGGATACCAGCTCATCCACGGGGACGTGGCCCTGGGAAACACGGGGTTGAGAAGGGAGAGGGTGGTGCTGTTGGACCTGGTGAGGAGCCGCTACGGCTTCGCACTGGAAGACGTGGTGGCCGCCCTGGACATGTTGAGACGCCAGCAGTTAACACCGTCATCCCCCTTGGTGGAGGCATTCTGGAGGGGATACTCATCTCTCAGGCCCCTCTCCCCCGACGAAGAAGCCACTCTGCCCTTCTTCGAGGCTGCATTCCACGCCAAGAGGCTGAAGAGGGCCCTAAAACACCTGCAGAAGGGAGAGGTGGAGTGGCACCTTAGGGCCGGCTGGCACCTGCAACGCCTGGGGGAGGCGTTGAAAGAGACCCGCGGGTAAAAAACTTCCCAACTTAAACCACCCTTCACCAAAAACTTGCCAACCCACGGCGTCAGGGGTATCTCTATTTCAGGGACCACCATGAATAGAGATACTGCAAAGGCCATTGTGGACGAGCTGAGAGGCTCCCTTGGGGAGAAAAGGGTGCTCGCCGACGCTCCAGAGCTCCTGCTCTACTCCTACGACGCCACGGGGAGCGAGTTTCTGCCCTGGGCGGTGGCGCTACCAGAGACCTCCGAGCAGGTGGCCAGCGTGCTTAAGTCTGCCTGCGAGCACCAGGTGCCCGTGGTTCCAAGGGGAGCAGGTTCTGGTTTCAGCGGCGGCTCCCTCCCCGTGAGGGGAGGCATAGTGCTCTCCACGGAGAGGATGAACCGCATCCTCGAAATAGACAGGGAAAACCTGACCGCCTGGGTTGAGCCAGGGGTGGTAACAGGGGAGTTCCAGTCCCGGGTGGAGGCAGTAGGCCTCTTCTACCCGCCAGATCCTGCCAGCCTCTCCTTCTGCACCCTGGGAGGAAACGTTGCAGAGAACGCAGGGGGACCGAGGGCGGTGAAGTACGGCGTCACCAAGGACTACGTACTCGGACTCGAGGTGGTCCTTCCCAGTGGAGAGAGGATAGTGACGGGACGCAAGGTGGTGAAGGACGTGGTGGGGTACAACCTCACGGGACTCCTGGTTGGTTCCGAAGGCACCCTGGGGGTGGTCACCAGGATCCTCTTGAGGCTTCTGCCCCTTCCCGTGGGGAGAAGCACGCTCCTTGCCTCCTTCGGCAGCCGCAGGCAGGCGGGCAAAACCGTCTCCCAGATCCTGGCAAGGGGAGTGGTGCCCGCCACCATGGAGTTCATCGACCGCAGTGCCCTGGAGGCGGTCTCCCGGCACGCACAGGTGGAGGTGGAATCCCACGCAGAGGCGGTGCTGCTCATCGAGACCGACGGCCCGAGCTCCAGCGAAGAGGCGGAGGTCTGCAGGGAGGTGGTCGAGAAGAACGGGGGAAGCTGCAAGGTGGCCAGGACGGAGGTAGAGAGGGAGAACCTGTGGCGTGCCCGCAGGGCCATCTCACCCTCCCTGGTGCACATCGCCCCCACGAAGGTGAATGAGGACGTGGTGGTTCCCCGAAGCCTCCTCGCAGAGGCGCTGGAGGGAGTATCGGAGATAGAGAGGCGATACGGGGTTCCAATAGTGTGTTTCGGCCACGCCGGGGACGGCAACATCCACGTGAACGTGATGACAGACAAGAGCGACGCCCACGCGTGGCAGAGGGCCATGAGGGCAGTCGACGAGCTATTCGACTTAGTGGTGGGGATGGGGGGAAGCATATCCGGAGAGCACGGGGTGGGCATCACAAAGGCCGCCTACCTGAAAAAACAACTCTCGGAGGAGGTGTTGAGGCTTCAAAGGGAGATAAAGAGGGTCTTCGACCCTCAGGGAATACTGAACCCAGGAAAGATGGGGGTGTAATATGGGACCCACGCCCATCGGAGTCGGTGAGAGCCTGGTGAGATTGCTCCTGGCCTTCGTGCTGGGGGGAATCATCGGGGTTGAACGCGAAATGAGGGACCAGCCCGCGGGGTTCCGCACCCACATCATCCTGGCCATCGGGTCGGCCCTACTGGGGATAATCTCCATCAACGCCGCACGCCACTACGGGAATCTGAGGGTCGGAGATCCCACCCGAATAGCCGCCCAGGTGGTGAGCGGGATAGGCTTCTTGGGGGCAGGGGCCATATTCAAGATCGGGGTGAACGTTAGGGGCCTCACAACCGCCGCAACCCTGTGGAGCACCGCTGCAATAGGCCTGGCGGCGGGAATGGGTTGTCCCGAAGGCGCGGTCTTCACAACCGCCCTGGTGATGTTCTCCCTGCTGCTACTGAGAAAGGTAGAGAGAATGCTACTCGCAACCAAGCCCAAGCTCCACCTCTACGTGTCGGCCTACGACTCCCCAACAATAATGGGAGAGATCGAGAAGGTGCTGCACAACCTCTGCTTCAAGATAGACTTCGTGGAGGTGGACAGGGATCCAGAGGTGGGCGAGGTGGAGATAAACATGGTTATCCGCCCCCTTCCCGGGCGGGAGTGCTCCGTGAAGCACGGAGGCTCCTTCGTGGCCTCCTCCCTCATGGAGCTGAACGACGTGCACAACGTGGAAGTTCGCTGAAGGAGGTGGCCATGAGGCTTACGTTTCTGGGCGGGGTGCAGACGGTTACGGGATCCTGCTACCTACTGGACACCAAGGGGGGAAGAGTCTTGGTGGACTGCGGCATGTTCCAAGGGCACATGGAGGAGAGAAACTGGCGCACCCTGGCCTTCGATCCCACCGGCATAGACGCCATCTTGCTGACCCATTCCCACATCGACCACAGCGGCTTTCTGCCCAGGCTCGTGAGGCTGGGCTTCTCGGGCAGGGTGATCGCCACCGCAGCAGCACTCGACCTCTGCCAGATCATGCTACTCGACTCCGCCCACCTACAGGAGATGGAGGCCGAACACATCTCCAAGAAGAACCTGAGGAAGGGACGCTCCCCCGTGGAACCCCTCTACACCGTGGCAGACGCGGCCAAGGCCTTTCCCCTATTCCACCCGGTCAGGTACCGCCAGGAGGTCCAGGTGGTACCAGGGGTTAAGGCCACCTTCTACGACGCAGGCCACATCCTGGGATCGGCCATAGTGAAGGTGAAGGTGGAAGAGGAGGGAGGCCCGGTTGAGATAGCCTTCTCGGGGGACCTCGGCAGGTACGGAGGACTGATATTGAAAGACCCAACCCCCATTGAATTCGCGGACGTGCTTCTCGTAGAATCGACCTACGGCAACAGGCTTCACAAGGGACACGGGGAGAGCGAAGAGGAACTGGTAGAGATCATCAACCGCGCCCACAAGGAGAAGGGAAAGGTGCTGATACCCTCCTTTGCCGTGGGCAGAACCCAAGAGCTCCTCTACCTGCTCAACCAGGCACACAACCAGGGAAAGATACCCTTCATGCCCGTATTTCTCGACAGTCCCTTGGCCATTGCCGCCACCGAGATATTTGAACGACACCCCGAGTGCTTCGACAGGGAGACCCTGGAGCTCATGGAGAGTGACCACGATCCCTTCTCGTTCCCGGGATTGAAGATGGTGCGTACCGCCGAAGAGTCCCGGGTGCTCAACAGCATAGAAGAGTGCGTGATCATAGCGGGTTCGGGAATGTGCAACGGTGGCAGAATAAAGCACCACCTGAAACACGGCCTTTGGAGACACAACACCCACGTGATCTTCGTAGGATTCCAGGCCCAGGGCACCCTTGGCAGAAGGCTTGTTGACGGGGCCAGAAAGGTGAAGATCTACGGAGAGGAGATAGAGGTGAAGGCACAGGTACACACCCTGGGGGGCTTCTCGGCCCACGCAGACCAGGCAGAACTGCTCAGGTGGCTCAGGGGATTCACCTCTCCCCCTGCCATCACCTTCGTAGTACACGGTGAAGAGTCGGCCTCCCAGGCCTTTGCCCAAAAGGTAGAAGAGGAGCTGGGCTGGAGAACCCACCTACCCGCCATGAGGGAGAGCGTGGACCTCGCTCCCCACGCCATCGGACCCTTCCACGCCCCAGAGATGGAACCCGCCCTGCCCCCCGAGCTGGAGGAGAGGTTCGAGGAGGTGGAAGGTGTGCTCTACCGCCTCCAGGAAGAGGTGGAGAGGCTACACGGGCACCCTTACCGCCCGGAGGCGAGAGAGCGCCTGAAGGTGCTGGCGAGGCTGCTCAAGAGGGTAGAGAGAGAACTGAAGGGGATGTGAAGGTGAAGAGGGGATGGAGCATCGGTTGGCTGATAGCCGCATCGCTGCTGCTCACCTCCGTTCCCTCCCTCGGGGGAAAGGACTACATCGTGGAGCAGGGTTCGAGGCTATGCGACCAGTCGAGGCGCTTCTGCTTCAAGGGATACGTCAGCACCTACAGACAGAGGCAGGTGGTGGTAGAGATAAAGGGAAGGGTGGCCAAAGGGTGTAATCCCGGGAGGGTGATCTTCGTACTACACGGTATGAACCCCAGGGGAGGCGAGTTCTCCAAAGAGGTGACCGTAAACATCAAGGGTGATTACGGGGAGATAATAGACAAGAAGGTGGGAATAGGCAGGGGAATTTCGGCAACCTGGCAGGTAGAGAGGGTCATCTACCTGCCACAGGAGTAGAATCGCAAGGGTGTCTCGGAGCACAATCCCAACAGCCAACACCGGAAACCACAACGAACCATGGTATAGAAACCAGGTTAGAACTTTGACCTTTGGAGGGAGAACATCCCCCATCTTACGTAAATGAAAACAAGAAGGCATCTCTATTTAGCTGTAAGGAGACCCGAGGAGAAGCGCGTAAAATACTTTAGAAGAGCAGCAAAAACACCCACAAGGGAGGAAGGTGAAGAGTGAGGTTCATTCACACCGCAGACTGGCAGTTGGGTAAGCCCTTTGCAAACGTAAGCGACCAGGACAAGCGGGCGCTGGTGAAAGATGTCAGGTTCGAAACGGTAAAGAGCCTAACATCCGTGGTTGAAAGGCACGGAATCTCGCTGGTGGTGGTCGCCGGAGACCTCTTCGACTCGCCAAGCGCCAGCAGAACAACGGTCTCCAAGGCGTGCGAGGCAATAGGCTCGTTGAAGGTCCCGGTGCTTGTGATTCCCGGCAACCACGACCACGGGGGGCCGGGCTCAATCTGGGAGCAGGAGTTCTTCAAGGCAGAACAGAGTAGCCTTGCACCGAACCTCAGGGTGCTTTTAGAGCCAGAACCGGTGGAGCTGGAAGAGGCGGTGATCCTGCCCTGTCCCCTGTTGCACCGAAGGGTTGTAGAAGATCCAACCCAATGGCTGCGTTCTTTCGATTTCTCTTCGCTGCCAGCCGACAAACCCCGCATAGTGGTGGCCCACGGGAGCGTTTCGGGATTCGGGGGAGAATGGGAGACAGAAGAGGCCGGTTACACCAACACCATAGACCTGGATGCCCTGCCCATGGAAGAGATAGACTACCTGGCCCTGGGAGACTGGCACGGAACCAAACAGGTGAACCCCAAGGCATGGTACTCGGGAACTCCCGAACCCGACAGGTTCCCCAAGGGCGATGGTTACGACCCGGGAAACGTGCTGGTGGTGGAAGCCCGGCGCGGAGAACCCCCTGCCGTCGTCAAGGAGCGCACCGCCAGGCTGAGGTGGAACCGCCTTCACTTCTCCTTTGCAGGACCCCAAGACCTGGAACGCCTGGAGATGACCCTCTCCGGCCTTCTGGAGCAACGGGTAGAGCAAGACCTGCTCCACGTCGTTCTGGAAGGTCCCCTGGGGATAGAGGATGCCCACAAGCTGCAGAAGGTGGAAGAGAAGCTGAGGGCAAGGTTGCTTCACCTGCAGTGGGAGAACAACACCACCACTCTTCCCACCGAGGAAGAGGTGGAACTCTTAACAGAGAGGAAGGAATCACCCTTGATCTCCAGCGTGGCCTCCTCCCTCATCCAGATGGCAGAGGAGGGGGGAGAGGAGGCAGAAGTGGCCAGATGGGCACTGAAAGAGCTCTACACTGCGTGTAAGGAGGGGTAGAGATGAGGTTGATATCCGCAACTGTGAAGAACTACAGGGTGCACAAAGAGAGAACCGTTGAGTTCGATCCTGCGCGCACCCTGATAGGTGGCCCCAACGAGAGCGGCAAGAGCACCTTCATCGAAGCAGTGCACAGGGGACTCTTCTTGAAGTCCAGGGTGACTGGCCAGCTGAAAGATAGCATGTCTTCTCTGATCTATTCGGGGGTTCCCCAGGTGGAAGTGTGCTTCGAGGTGAACGGCCAGAGATACCGCCTGGTCAAGGAGTTCAACGGAATCAAGGGCACCACCATCCTCACCGAGGTGGGAGGCAAGACCTGGCAGGGTGAAGAGGCCGAGCTGATACTGGCGTCCCTCCTCAAGGTTCGCGGAATCAGCGGAAAGACCACCAGAAACGCCATTCAGCAGCAATGGGCCCACCTGTGGGTGTGGCAGGGAAAGGGTGGGGAAGACCCGGCCGAAGACGTCTCTTTCCAGCACGAGAGGCTGCTGAAGAGGCTACAGGAGGTGGGAGGTGCCCTGGTGATGCAGTCGGAGGAGGACTCCAGGGTGGCCAACCGCTTCGCAGAGGCCGTAGCCCACTTCTACTCTTCAACAGGAAAGGTTCGCAAAGGATCAGAACTGGCCAAGGCCGAAGAGAGGCTGCAAGAGGCAGAGGGCGCGTACCGCGAGGCCTGCCAGCGGCTGCAAGAGCTGGAGAAGGCGGTAGAGGAGTACCAGGAGGCCTCTGAGGCGGTGGAGCGGTACCAGAGAGAGTTAGGAGAACTCTCCAGGGAACTGGAGGATGTGAAAAAGCGGTTGGAGAGGCTCTCCCAACTGCGCCAGGAAGAAAAGGAGAAGACCGAGCTGTTCCGCAGGGCCAAGGACGAGCTGGAAGTTCTCAAGGAGAGGGACGAGAAGATCAGGGAGCTGAAGAGAAGATCTGAAGAACTGCTCAAGTCCCTGGAACCCAAGAGGAAGAGAGAAGAAGAGCTGAAGAGGCACCTCCACCAGGCAAGGGAGCGGCTGAAAGAGGCCAAGCTACAGTACGAAACCGCCGTTGCCCGCTCACGGCGTACGAGGCTGAGGAAAGACCTGGCCGCTGCCTGGGTCGCCTTCTTCGAGAAGTGGACGCGCAGAAGGGAACTGCGGGCCAGGTGGAGGCGCGTGGCAGAGATAAGGCGACAGGTGGAAGAGCTGGAAACCACGCAGGCCAGGCTACCCAAGGTGGACGGCAGGTCCCTGAGCAACCTGAGGAAGAAGGTCAACGAGCTCTCCGAGGCCAGGGTGGCCCTGAAAGCCATGGCGGCAGAGGTAAGGGTTCTGGAGTCTCCCTACCCGGTACAGGTGGGAGAGGATACCGTGGCCCCAGGCGGGCATGCCGAGATTACCGACATCACCGAGGTGTCGGTGGGAGACGAGGTTCGCCTGGAGATCAGGCCGGGAGGGGGCAAAAGTCTCTCCAGCCACCGCAACAAGGTGGAGGAGCTCGAGAGAACGGTGGAAGAGGCGATGGGAAAGATGGGAGTCTCCACCCTGGAGGAGGCAGAAGAGGCGTTGGAACTGCGCAAGGATCTGGAGGCCCAAAGGAAGAAGCTACAGGCACTACTGGACGAGCTTGACCCCCAAAGGCTCGGGCAAGAGCTTCGGCAGGTTAAGGTGGAAGTGCTGGAGGCCCTCTCACGGATAAGACGGCACCGCAATAACCTAAAAGCTGAGGACGAGGGTGAGAAGTCCCCCTCCAGCCTCCAGGCCGCGAAAGACCTGCTCTCGGAGGTCGAGAAGGAAGTGGAAGGTTTAGAGGACGAGGAGAGGAACAAGAAGGCCGTCCTTTCCAAGGTGGAGAGGGAAGAGCAGAAGGTCTACGAGTCCCTTCAGGAACTCGTGGAGGAGATGAAGAGGGACGAGGAGACCCTCTCGAACCTGGAGTCAAACGCCAAGATGCTGGAAGAGGAGCACGGCGATCCTGCCCAGAGAGCCAAGGCCCTGGCAGAGGCGAGGGAGAAGGTTGATAAGGCCAAGGCAGAGGCAGAGAAGGTGGCAAGGGCCATCGAAGAGCTGCAACCCCAGATGCTGGAACCCGACCACGAAAGGCTCAAGAGGGCACTGGAAGAGAAGAGGGAGAAGATGCAAGAAGCAAAGGAGCGCATAGCCGCCAGCAAGGCCCTTCTGGTCTCCTCGGGAGAGGTGGATCCCAAGGTTCAGGTGGAAGAGGCGGAGGCCAGGCTGAAGTTGGCCAAAGCCCACTACGACAGGGTGAATCTAAAGGCAAGGGCCCTGAGGCTGGCTCACGGGCTCTTCCAGGAGAAGCAGCAGGAGCTGGCCGACACCCTCTCGGCCCCCTTGGCGGAGAAGATCACGCGCTACCTGCAGTGCCTCTTCCCCAGGGCAGAGGCACAGGTGGTCTTTGAAGAGAACCGGTTTAAAGAGGTTAAGCTGGTGAGAAAGGATGCGGATGTCCTGGGGGCCCTATCCTTCGAGGAGCTTAGCGGAGGAACCAAGGAACAGCTGGCGGCAGCGGTGAGACTGGCCATTGCCGAGCTTCTGGCCGACGACCACGGTGGGTCTCTTCCCGTGGTTTTCGACGACGCCTTCGTCAACACCGACCCACACAGGGGAAAGGTGGTGCAGAGAATGCTCGATTTGGCCTCGTCCAGGGGACTACAGGTGATAGTGCTCACCAGCAATCCATCGGACTACTCCGCCTTTGGCGCCAAGGAGGTCACCTTTGAGAAGGCCACCTTCCCCCTTTTACACCGACCCTCTCCTGGCTAAAGGACAAATAATAGACAGGCTTTATCGGGCTCAACCGTAACAGGTGTGGACCAGGTCCCAGATGGTCATAACCTTAACAATGGTTCCTCCAACCTCTCTGTGAGACCGAGAGCCAGGAGTTACGATCCAGGCCTCTTTCGGCTGGTACCTATCCAAAAAGCTTCTGAGAGAGCGGGAGACTTTCGGCGTCTTCTTGGTCCACTTCACCTCCACGGGTACGATCTCGGAACCCACCTCGACGACGAAGTCAACCTCCGCCTTGCTGGCGGTTCTCCAGTAACGAATATCCACATTGCTGCGAGAATGGCCATCACTCAGAACCCTGAACACCAGGTTTTGAAATAGAAAGCCTCTCTCTTCTGGGGATAGGAGTCTGTAAGGATGTCCCAGAACGAAGTTGCGCAAGCCCAAGTCGTGGAAGTAAACCGTCTTGGCCCGCCTCACCTCCTTCCTCACGTTCCTGAAGAAGGGAGGCACCAAGGAGATAACAAAGGTTTTCTGGGCATACGTAAGGTACTTCTTCAGAGTAGGCAGGGATATGCCTGCCATAGAAGAAAGCTCTTGAAGGTTCAAAAGCCCGCCCGTTTGAGCCGCCAACAGCTTCAGAAGGGTTCTGTAGGCATCTATCTTCTCTACCCCCAGCAGATAAGAGATGTCTCTCTCCACATAGCTGGAGAATATCTCATCCAGGGTGGACACCTTCTCTTCCAATGTCTCTTCCAACACTACCCGGGGATAGCCCCCAAACATCATGTACTCTTCAAGCAGGGCACGAGCCTCACCAGGGAAGGTCTCGGCAAACCTCCGGATCTTTCCGCGATACCTGTAACCCGTTTTGAAATCCATAAACTCTTTGAGGGAGACCGTGTTCACCCTAAAAACACGCTTTCTCCCCACAAGAGACTCGTATATCTTCTCTTTAAGTTCCAGGCTCCCAGAGCCACTCACCACCAGTTTGTAAGGGATACCCATGTCGAACAGACCCTTGAGAAAGATGCCGGCGTTTTCCCTACGCTGTATCTCGTCAACGAAGATCACCCCTCCCCTCTTCCCCATCTCCAACTCCACCCTATTCAAGAGGGCGGTTTGAGACTCAAAGGCCGGAATATCCCTATCGAAGTCAAGGCTGAGGAAGAGAGTCCTTTCCCCTCTCCTCTCCAGCTCCTCCTGCAGTCTAAGCATAAGGGTGGTCTTACCAGCCTGTCTCGGACCGATAATGAGAGAGATCTCTCTCCTCTCCAGGTGGTCCACCAGCTCCCCGTAAACGGATCTTTCTATAAACATAGTTTCAGTTTAACCCGGTTAGATTGAAAGTCAAGATGAGATTTAAGCCAGACCTCCTCTCCATCTCACAGCGACGACGCGGCTATCACATCACCAAAAGAGAAACATAGGCCTGTGGACACCAAAGAAGCAGCACCACTACCCGAGGGGCACAGGACCCCCATCAATCCCTCCTCCGTAAAGTTCAGGACTCTTCCATCGGCTCAACATACCGCAAGGGAGAAAAAAACGGTCGCAGGAGAGTTAGGAACCGGGGGAGACCACTTAGAGGGTCTCAATCACCCCCACAAACCTCTCCACCGCCTCACCCAGCTCCTCTTCGGAGATGGTAAGGGGCGGCAAGAACCTAACCACCCTATCCCCCGCGGGAACCGTCAACACCCCCGCCTCCATGAGTCGGGAGACCACCTCTCCCGCTACGGCATCGCAGAACTGAACCCCCACCATCAGTCCCCGTCCCCTCACCTCGGAGACCACAGGAGAGTCGTCGGCCACCCTCCTCAAGAGGCGCATCAGAAGCTCGCCCTTACTACGCACCCCTTCGAGAAACCCCTTGGACAACAGGGTGCTAACCACCACCAGTCCCGCAGCACAGGCCAAGTAGTTGCCCCCAAAGGTTGATGCGTGGCTGCCCGCCGGAAGCCCCCCGGCCACCTCATCGGTGAATAGAACTGCACCAATGGGCACACCTCCCCCCAGCCCCTTTGCCAAGGTGACCACGTGGGGGGTTATCCCGTGATGCTGGTAGGCAAACAGGGTGCCCGTACGGCCCACGCCCGTCTGAACCTCGTCCAGTACCAGCAAGGCCCCCCTCTCTCTACACAACTCCTCCACCTCTTCCAGGTAGCCCTCAGGGGGAGGTATCACCCCACCCTCTCCCTGGATGGGCTCAACCATCACCGCCGCAGTCCTGGAACCCACAACCTTCCTCAACGCACCAATGTCACCGAAGGGCACGTGTACGAATCCCTGGGGCAAGGGAGAGAACCCCCTCTTCACCTTCTCTTGTCCCGTGGCCGCAATGGTCATCCAGGTTCTACCGTGAAAGGAGGCGTTCATGGTGACCACCTCGAACCGCTCGGGATCTCCCCTCTCGAGGTGGTAGCGCCGCACCAGCTTTATTGCACCCTCGTTGGCCTCCGCCCCCGAGTTGCAGAAGAAGACCCTGTCTGCAAAGGAGTTCTCCACCAGAAGACAGGCAAGCTGGGCCTGCTGGGGAATGTGGTAGAGGTTTGAGACGTGCAGAAGCTCCGCCGCCTGCCTGGATATCGCCTCAACCAGGGGAGGGTACCCGTGGCCGAGGGAAGAGACGGCTATCCCCGCAGCACAGTCGAGGTACTCCTTGCCGTCGGCATCCCAAACCCTGCATCCCTCTCCCTTCACCAGGGCAACGGGGTAACGGTTGTAGGTTGCCGCCACGCAGCGACCGGTCAGATCAACCCAGTGGGAGTTGCCCTTAGGCATAGCTGTGGAGCCCCGATATGATCAGGTTCACTCCCAGATAGGTGAATATGACCGCCGCAAATCCCACTATGGATATGTAGGCGGTGCGTTTCCCCTGCCATCCCCTGGTGTACCTGGCGTGAAGGAAGGTGGCGTAGATGAACCAGGTTATGAGTGACCAGGTCTCCTTGGGATCCCAGCTCCAGTATGAACCCCAGGCGTAGTTTGCCCACGCAGAACCGGTGATGATGCCAAGGGTCAACAGGGCAAAGCCTATGATCACGGACTTGTAGTTTATCTCGTCAAGAACCTTCAGGTCTGGAAGGTAGCTAACAAAGCCCTGGCCACCATCCTTCTTGGTATCCCCCTTGCCCTCGCCCCTGGCCTTTATGAGGTACATGATGCTGGCCCCGAAGGAGACGGCAAAGGCGGCGTATCCAAGGAAACAGGTGATCACGTGGGCAATCAACCAGTTGCTCTGCAGGGCGGGTATGAGGGGTTCAACCTCGGTCCTTATCCCCGGGCCGATGGTGGTGTAGGCCAGGGTTAGGAAGGCCCAGGGCACCACGAAGGCACCTATCACCTTGTTCTTGTACTTCCATTCCAGCACAAGGTAGAGCAGGGCTATGGACCACGAGAAGAACACCATGGACTCGTACAGGTTGGTGAAGGGCGCGTGTCCCCATCCCAGCTGGTAGGAGATCACCGTTCTGGCAATTATGGCCGCGGTCTCCATCAGAAATCCGAGGAGAAGGGTCCCCGTGGCTATGCGCCCAAGGGTCTTGTTCCGGTAGGGAAGGTAGCTGATGTAGAATACAACCGCTGCCAAATAGACGAATATGACATAGCTTATCAGCTTTGTGTCCAAGGTGGCGTGAGCCACTGCAGCCTCTCCCATCACTTATCTCCTTTCGCGGTTCTCTCTTTCATGGCCTCCACCAGCTCGGCAAAGGCCTTCTCAAAGGCGGTCCTGTTGCGATTGGTGCTACCAGCAACCAGGATCTCGCTCTTGTCTCCCCTGGTCTCCACCAGAACCCACCAGCGCCTGTGAGAGACGAAGAAGGTGATCACGAGACCGAGTATCATCAGAATGCATCCCGTCCAGACCACCCACACACCAGGATCCTTGGAGACCTGTATCCCCGTGTACTGCAACCCCTTGAACCGCACGTAGCGGAATGTGTAGGGTACAGAGGGAGAGCTGTGAATGTTGGGATGAAAGGCGAAGAGCCAGGAACGTCCCAGAAACTCCCCGTTTCTGCGTATCTCAAGCAAGGCCGCGGGGTTTCTCAGCTCGTCAGAGCGGCTCATGGGTTGGTTGTGCTCTCCAAGCACCAGGTCGGGATAGAACCCAACGAGTTTCAGGGTGGTGTTGTTGTCAATCTTCGTCTCCCCCCCAACCCTGACGGAGACCTCCTTGGGCTTTCCCCCTTCCTTAGGGGTCACCACCAGCGTTAGTACCCCTCTCTCGTTGCTGACGGTACCGTAACTGGCCTGGTAGAAGCGGATTCCCTTGTAGACCAAGGGGTGGTTTACCCTGATGGCCTTGGTCAACACGGTGCGATTGCCCTCCACTATGGAGAGAACGCTCTTGTACTCCTTGGGCATCCCCGTGCCAGGGTAGAAGGTGACATCAAAGGAGTCGCACCTCACCGAGAAGGGAAGAACTATTCGGTGCTGCATGTCCCTTAGAATAACGTTGGGAGTAGACTCCCCCTCTATGATGGCCATGTTTCCCTGGAAACCCCATATTCCCCCTATTATGCCTCCAAGCACGATGGCAATCACCGACAGGTGGGTAATAGTAACCCCTATCCGGTTTATCTGGCCCTTCTGGGCAAAAAGCCTGAAGCTACCCTCTTCCCTCTTCTCTTCAAAGGAGATCCCCCTCTCCTTAAAGACCCCCTTCACAGAGGCAGAAGCCTCTTCCAGGCCCATAGGGCTTCTCCATCGAGCCTTCTGTGCATACTGGTTAAGCCTCCCCCTCTCTGGCCACTTGTCGGGATGGGTCAGAAACCTCCACGAGCGGGGAAGCTTGTCCAAAGAGCAGACCACTATGTTCACTATCAGCAATCCCAAGAGGGAGAGGAACCACCACGAATGGTACATGTCGTCCAGCATGAACGTCTTTATCAGCCTGTAGCCCGTCTCACCGTACTCGGCCACGTACTCCTGAACAGAGGCCTGCTGCTGGATCACCGTTCCTGCAATGGAGGTTATTGCGAGCACGATCAACAGAAAGATGGTGAGCTTCAGTGAGCTGAAGAACCCCATCAGCCTTCCAAGAAACGATCTCTCTTCAGCCTTCTCCTTCGCCACAACCAGGCTCCTTTCTCAATAACGAAACCGATTAGCAGAAAGGTAGCTCAATGCCTTCCTTTGTCAAGGGCAAACCGGCAACAGAAGCCGTTCTGTCTCCCTCACCGCGTCGAGCAACTTGGAGGCCTCTTTGGGGGAGAGGACAACGAAGGCCTCGGCGGCCCTGCTGTTGGGAACCGTGAGGGTACGATGCCTGTTTAGACCCTCTATTGCCCTGTGGTACGGCAAAACCCCAACCTGCGAGGAGTAGAGGGTCATCAACTCCATCTTCTCTCCCTCAACCTGGGAGATGTCCACCAGGGTATTGGGCCTTAGGGCCACCACCCCCTCGTAGAAGACAACCTTTATGGCTGGATCCACCACACCCAAAACCGCCTCCGTGACCGCCCTGTGGTCTGGATGGATCTCCCAGGGAGAGGGCAGAAATACCGCCTCCGGACAGACCTCCTCCAGAAGCCCCCTCGCCCTTTCGGCCACTTGGGAAGAGCAATCCGCAACCTCCCTGTCCCCGAGGCCCCACCAGAAGACCCTCGCGTTTAGCCTATCGGCCACCCGTTCGAACTCTGACCTCCTGGTCTCAACGTATCCCCGGGGATCGTTTCCTGCCCCCGCCCCCTTACCACCGTCTGTGACCGCCACCAAGGTGATCTCACCCCCCTTGCGTCTCATCAGGAGAAGCAACCCTCCACAACCGAAGGTCTCGTCGTCGGGATGGGGTGCAAACACCACCACCGGGGATAGATCGGCAAGCCAGTCACCACTCTGGTAGGGATAAAGAAGGGGCTCTTCCCGGGGAAGAGCCCCACGCTTGCCTCGTTTACGGGTGGTCTTGAAGAGTATCACCTACCAAACCACCCTTCTCGCAGTTCACTTGGTCTTCGGGGGAAAGAGGTGAAGCTTCAGCAACTCCTTACCCATGTACCCCCCAAACAGCTCGTTGCCAATGGAGAGCAGGGGAGGCTCTTTCACCTTCAGGTTAGAGATGTAGAAGCTCACCTTCCCCATCTCGTCCAGCATCTCCTTGTACTTGGGATCGTCCACGTTGAACTTCTTGGACTCCTCCACCATCTTCTTCAGGGCCTCCTCGTCGTCCACCTGGAGGTACTTGAAGAACTCCTTCTTCTTCCCCTCTTTCCACAGGCTCCACAGGAAGATCGAAGCCTTGGTGGAGGGAAGTCCCATCCACGACATGGGCTGCAGGTAGGCCTTGTATCCAAGCTCCTTCAACCTCTGGATCTCCTTGCGGGAGCGCACGTCCAAGGGATCAAAGTAGAGGATTATGTCCCTTGGGGGTTTTTTACCCTCCACGTAGGGAACCATCTTCTTGTTCACCCTCTCCACAAGCTTCGTTCCGTCTGCCCCCTTCGGAAGCTTTATGGCACCTCTCTTAACCGCCTCAACGTAAACCACGTTCTCGTCGTCTCCCGAGCGGAGAAGCACGTTGTAGGGAAAGTAGTACTTACCGTCGCCGCTGAACATGAAGAGGTTCTTTCTAAAGGCCTCGTTCTCCAGAACCACCGCGTAGACCCCCTTTATCGGCGTCTCCCAGATGTCCACTATCTCCAGCCCCTTGTAGTTCTTGTTCAGCATCTCCTGAATGGCGTTCTTCACCTTTGCGGGAACCTCGCTCTTCTCCTTGGCCCAGGAAGGACCACAGAACACCAGTCCCATCATGACCACAACCGCTACCAGAAACCTCTTGGCCATACCGAAACCTCCTTCTTCTCATTCGATGTGGAGACCCCTAATACTGCTTTGACCATTTCATAGCAAGGAGAGAGGCTACCCCCCTGACCTGGCCACTGCCCTTCTCAACAGCCTCCTGGCTATGCTCTTCAATTCGGGATCCTCTATCTCCCCAACCATCTCCTCCA
>CAZMTB010000216.1:0-4906 GCA_964569095.1 uncultured Aquificales bacterium | reverse complement strand
TGATTCTTTTGGGCTTAGAACTCTTACCCATGATACTGAGCATGACGGGTTTTGGCAGGAATAAGGTGGAGAGGGATGGGTGTCGTTGCGAGGTGGAGGTGCGTTCTCTCAACCACCGTTATTGCGATGTGACTGTGAAGCTTCCCAAGCAGCTGTCTTTCCTGGAGCCGAAGGTTAGAAGGTTGGTTCAGTCCCGAATAGAGAGAGGAAGGGTGGACGTTTCAGTGGTTTTGGTCTCCACAGCGTCCACAAGCCGGGAGGTTGTGGTAGACTACGCCTTGGCGGGGGAGCTTTGGGAGGCCCTCAAGGGAATCTCCCGCAGGTTCTCCATCCCAGAGATTAGCATCTCTCCCTTCCTCAACGAGATCGTCACCGTTTACAACGGTGAGCAACATAGTGAGGAAGTGTGGCCTTTGGTGGAGGAGACGGTTAGGGGTGCTTTGGAGGAGTTGGTGGAATTCAGGCGTGCAGAGGGGGAGAGGTTGGTTGGCGAGTTGTGGAAGGCGGTGAAGAGAATCGAGGGGCTGGTTCAGAGGCTTGAGGGGCTTGCCAGAGAGGAGCCCCTTCTTCTCAAGAAGAGGCTTGAGGAGAGGCTCGAAGAGCTGGGGGCTGGCGTGGATCCCCAAAGGCTGGCTCAAGAGGTGGCCCTCATGGCAGACAAGGTGGACATAAGGGAGGAGATAGTGCGCATGAAGAGCCACCTGAGCCAATGGAAGGGGGTGGTGGAAGAGGGTTCTCCTTGCGGCAGGAGACTGGACTTCCTTACCCAGGAGATGCACAGGGAGGCCTCTACCATGGCCTCTAAGTCGAGGGATGCTCGTGTGGTCTCCCTGACGGTTGAATTGAGAGACGAGATAGGGAAATTGAAGGAGCAGGTGCAGAACATTGAGTGAGTTGTCGGTTCCCAACGGCCTTTCTGCTGGTGCAGCTGGACGCAGGGGCCGAAGGGATACGAAGGCGGTGTTTCTGGGCAACCTTCAGATAGGTGGCGGGGCTCCTGTCTCCGTTCAGTCCATGACCAAGACCCTGACCCACCATTACGATGCCACCTGTGAGCAGATAGCCTCTCTCCAAAGGGTGGGATGCCAGGTTATACGACTGGCGGTTCCCGACGAGGACGCGGCGGCTCTCCTTGCCTCTTACGTTAAGGTCAGTGCTGTTCCCTTGGTGGCCGACATACATTTCGACTACAAGTTGGCTTTGAAGGCCCTGGAAGCTGGGGTCCAGGGCCTGAGAATAAACCCCGGAAACATAGGGGCGAAATGGAAGGTTAGAGAGGTGGTTAGGGCTGCCCTTGAGAGGGAGGTGCCCATACGGATAGGGGTGAATGCTGGATCCTTGGAGAAGGATGTTTTGGCTAAGCACGGGGGACCCTCTCCACAAGCCATGGTGGAGAGCGCAATGGGACATGTGAGAATCCTTGAAGATATGGGATTTCACCACATTAAGATCTCCCTCAAGGCCTCTTCGGTGGCATCGACGGTGGAGGCCTACTCCATCATTTCCCAGCTGGTTCCTTACCCCTTGCATATCGGGATAACCGAGGCAGGGGTGGGAATGCAGGGCACGGTCTTCTCGGCGGTGGGACTGGGAATAATGCTTTGGCAGGGAATTGGAGACACCCTGCGGGTCTCCCTCACCGGTCCCCCCGAAGAGGAGGTTCTCGTTGGCTACGAGATCCTCAGGTCCCTTGGACTTTACCACAGGGGGGTTAGGGTTATCTCGTGTCCCACCTGCGGCAGAAAGAGGATAGATGTGGTCTCAATAGCAAACCAAGTGAGGCTCGCCTTGGTAGAGATAGACGAGCCACTCACCGTTGCTGTGATGGGCTGCGTGGTGAACGGCCCAGGCGAGGCCAAAGAGGCCGACATAGGGGTTGCAGGGGCAGGGGAGAAGGCAGTCCTGTTTGCAAAGGGGGAGCAGGTTGGTATAGTCTACCCCCAGAGGATACCAGAGGCTTTGAAAGAGCTGGCCTTGGAGTATGTGAAAGGTAGAACAAAGGAGGTGCCCAAATGTTGATGGAGAGAGGGAACACCGTTCTTCTCATTGTGGATATCCAGGAGAAGCTGATCGATAGCATCTGGAACAGGGAGTCTCTGCTGGAGAACGTGGAGACCCTTATTCACCTTGCGGAGGTTTTCGAGATGCCCGTCTTGATAACGGAGCAGTATCCCAAGGGCCTGGGAAGGACGATTCCGCGTGTGGCCGACCTTCTCAAAGAGGCTTATAAGCCTATAGAGAAGCTAACCTTCAGCTGCGTGGGATGCGAGGAGTTCAACGAGAAGACCGATTCCTTCTGCTCAAAGGGATACCACCACATGATAGTTTGCGGTATAGAGACCCACATCTGTGTCTACCAGACGGTGAGGGATCTCTCGGAGGACGGGGTGTGCAACGTCCATGTAGCAGCCGACGCCGTGGGTTCTCGCAGGGAGGAGAACTGGAGATGGGGGCTGGATCTTATGAGGGAAGAGGGGGCCTTCATCAAGCCCACTGAGACGATCGTCTTCGAGATGATGGGGCGCTCCGGAACCCCCGAGTTCAAGGCCATGCTACCCTACATCAAGTGAGGTTTTAGCTCTTTACACCATCGATTTTAAAAAGGGGAGCTCCCCCATACCTTGGTTTTTCCTTGTGCCAAAAGGGTGCCTTTCCTGCGGGAGGAAGGGTACTTACTCTAGCCTTTTTGCCTGAAGGAGAAGGGAGATTTTCTCAAAGGCTATCTTCGCGCGGAGTTATCGCTGGGCCTCCCTCTCTATGCCCAGCTTCTGGAGCCTGTACCTGAGGGAGCGGAAAGAGATGCCCAGCAGCTCTGCTGCCCTCTTCTTTACACCCTTGGCCTCTTCCAGAGCCTTCAGTATCAGTCTCTTCTCCTGGGCCTCCAGCAAGGTGTCAAGACCCCCTGGAGGTAGGGGTAGATCGGGCTCTTTTGAGGAGGGATCGACCTTCTTGAAGATCTCCTCGGGGAGGGTATCTGGGGTCAGGGGCTTGCCCTCGGTGGAGAGAACCACCGCCCTCTCCACTATGTTTCTCAGCTCCCTCACGTTTCCCGGAAACTGGTAGTGGGAGAGTACGTTTAGAAACTCTTTGGTTACCAGTGGCGTGGGCTTGTTGTACTGCCTGGAAAACTCCGCGACGAACCTCTCTACCAGCAAGGGTATCTCCTCTCTCCTCTCCCTCAGGGGTGGAAGGTGGATCTCTATCCCCTTTATCCTGTAGTAGAGGTCTTCGCGGAACCTTCCCTCTTGCAGGAGACGCTCTACTGGCTGGTTGGTGGCGGCAACTATTCTCGTGCTCACCTCCCTCTCCTTGGTCTCCCCCAGCCGCTTGAACCTGCCCGTCTCCAAGAACCTGAGCATCTTTGCCTGGAGCTCCATGGGCATGTCCCCTATCTCGTCCAGGAAGAGGGTGCCGTTGTGGGCCTCCTCTATGAGTCCCTTGCGATCGGTGTTTGCTCCGGTGAAGGCGCCTCTTCGGTAGCCGAAGAGCTCTGCCTCCAGCAGCTCGTTGGGTATGGAGGCGCAGTTTATCGCCACCAGCTCCCCGGGCTTTCCACTGCGGGCGTGCAGCTCCCGGGCGATAAGTTCTTTGCCGGTTCCGCTCTCTCCCGTTATGAGCACAGACAGCTCGGTGGGTGCCACCCTGTGGACGATCTCGAGCACCTTTTGCATTTGGGGGGAGGAGCATACCATCTCTCCCTTCTTCTCCACCTCTTTGAGCCTGCGCAGCAGCTCTATGTTTTCGAGGCGTAGCCTTGCCTGCTTGAGGGCCCGCTGGATCACCATCTCCAGGTGCTCCATGTCCAGTGGCTTGGGCAGATAGTCCCAGGCCCCCAGGTGCATGGCGTTCACGGCGCTCTCTATGGAACCGAAGGCGGTGACCACTATCACCACGGTTGGGAGTTCCTTCTTCTGGATGAGCTTAAGCAGCTCGAGCCCTTCCCCGTCGGGCAGTCTCATGTCGAGTATGCAGAGGTGGAACACCTCCTTGTCGATGGCCTCTCTACCCTCAGAGAGGGAGGCGGCCGTCGTCACCTCCAGTCCCAGTTCAGAGAGAAAGATGGATAGTACCCTGCGCAGGCCCTTCTCGTCGTCAACCACCAAAGCCTTCATAGGCCCTTTCCAGTTCCTCGCTGTACTTGGGTAGCCTGATGGTGAAGAGAGAACCTCCTCCCGATCTTGGCATCACCGTTAGGTTGCCTCCGTGGGCGTCCACCACCTTCTGGACGATTGAGAGCCCCAGTCCCACGCCGTTCTCCTTGGTGGTGTAGAGGGGGCGGAAGATCTCTCTCATCTTGTCGGGAGGTATTCCCGGTCCCCTGTCGGCCACGGTGATCTTGACGGAACGCTTGTCCTCGTCGATTATGATGTGTACTGCCTCCCCCTGTGGAGATGCCTCCACCGCGTTGTCCACGAGGTTCTGTATGGCCCTTTCTAGGTGGTGGGGTACCGCCTTCACCTTTGGAGGGTCAGACTGGTTGGTTCGGTCCTGAACCTCAACGAAGGCGCAACCCTTCTCTCTCCAACTCTTTATTCTTCTTTGTACAAGCGACTTCACCAAGGGAGAGACTTCTACCAGCTCGAAGTTTTTCTCTCTGTGCTCGGGCCTTGCAAAGAGGAGAAAGTCCCT
Source organism: uncultured Aquificales bacterium (assembly GCA_964569095.1). Lineage (GTDB taxonomy): Bacteria > Thermosulfidibacterota > Thermosulfidibacteria > Thermosulfidibacterales > JALWSI01 > JALWSI01. Next base: position 277 of record CAZMTB010000216.1, on the reverse strand, counting down.
CACCAGCTTCTCCAGGCGCTGGGTCTCCTCGGTGATCACCTCTGCCAGGTCCTTCACTTTCTCTGGGGATAGGGTCTCCTGCTTTTTCAGAAGGGAGGCCGCTCCTTGGATTGCTCCCAAGGGATTCCTCAGGTCGTGGGCCAGGTCCCCTGCCATCCTGCCCAGCATGGCCAGTATCTCTGCCCTCCGCTCCTCCTCCTCCATCTCCTTCAGTTCCCTCAGGTCTCTCATGAGTATCACGTAGAGACCGTGGGGAAAGGGACTAACCGAGTATCCT
>CAZMTB010000215.1:0-4539 GCA_964569095.1 uncultured Aquificales bacterium | reverse complement strand
ACGAAGTCACCCACCTCCACGAAGGCAAATGTGGGCAGCTGAGGGAGTATATCCATGGCCCTCTCCCGGGACGCCCTGCCCGGAGACAAAACCACCTCCCTCAACCCCTGGGCCCTTGCAACCCTGAGTTCAACCTTTATGGAGTCGAGAAAGGAACGGGTGGAGTATGGAACCACGGTGCCTCTGGTCCCCAAGATGGAGATGCCCCCAACCACGCCCACCCGCGGATTGGCAGTGCCAAGGGCCAGCCTCTCTCCTTGAGGAACCTCAATCACCACCTCCACTCCCTCCTCCAGACCATGTTCAGAAAGCACATCTCCAATGGCCCTCAAGATGGTGACTCTGGGCACCGGGTTAATGGCATGCTCTCCCACCGGCACCTTGAGTCCCCTCCTGGTAACCACACCCACTCCCTTTCCACCAGAGATCACCACTCCTCTCTTCGAGAATCTGGCCTTTGCCTCTATCACCATCCCTTTGGTGACATCCCGGGCCTCACCGCCTTCCTTAACCACCCGGGCACACCCCTCCTCTCCCCGCAAGGCTGTAGCCACCAAAGGAAGAGAGACCCTGTCTCCGCGGGGAACCTCAACCTCCACCATGCGAGGAGAGAAACCAAGCAGAGCCAGCACTGCCCCCTTTGCAGCAACAGCGGCCCACACGCCAGTGGTGTAGAAGACCTCTCCCATCAGGAATCGCCTTCTGGGAAGAGTACGCCTCTAAGCTCCTCCCTCAACCACCGAGCCAACCTCTTGGTGAAAGAAGGAGATCGACCAGAGGTGGAGAGAGATATCAGAATGTCCCCTTCCCGGACGACGGAGGGAACTATGAAATCCCCATCACCACCGGAAGAGGCAAGATTGAGGGGAATCCCTCTCTCCCTGGCAAGTTCAACTATGGAAGAGGGATCCCCGTCTATGGCCACGAAGACCAGAAAGGCACCATCCAGGTCCCCGGGTAAGAAGGTGCGGGAATGCCACTCTATCTTATCCCCAGCGACCAGATCCTGCAGGGTAGAGGTGAGGGAGGGAGAGACCACAACTACTCTGGCTCCGCTGGGAAGAACGGAGAGAATGCGTCTCTCGTTGACCTTACCCCCACCAACGAAGAGACACTTCCTCCCCGTTAGATTGAAGTGCAGCGGAAGATAGAATGGCTCACCCACGGCCGTTTACACCCCACAATCCATAGAGTATCCCAGGAGCAAAGGCGAGGTTCAGGTGAAGGTAGGTGGCCAGGGTACTTTTGGTGGCATACCCCTCTTCCACCTCGATTCCCCGAGTTGGAACTTGGAGGATATAGGGACGGTTCACCTCTCCACGAACCCTCGCCACCGAGTAGTGGAAAACGTGACCTCTCACCTCACGAGATTCATCGAGAAAGGGGTGATGACAGGTGGCAACACCCCTGGAGTAACCCAGTAGAGGTCTACCTCCAAAGGAGATCTCCAAGGGGAAAACACCCCCAAATCGAAAGACCCGACCCTTGTAGACAACTTTTTCCGACAGATAGATCAACCCTCCACACTCAGCGTAAATTGGGCATCCATCCTCAACCATTCCCCACAGGTCACGGCGAAAATCCAGGTTTCTCTCCAAAGCCTCTCCGTAAAGCTCTGGGTATCCTCCAGGGAGGTAAAGGGCCTCTGCATCACAAGGAATACCCTCTCCCTCCACGGGACTGAAGAAGAGGAGCCTTCCTCCAGCCTCCTCCAGGGCCTCGAGGGTCTCGTGGTAAACGAAGGAGAATGCAGAATCTCTGGCAACGGCTATCCTCAATTCTCCTATGTACTCGGAGGTCCAAGGAGAATGAGAACCCTGCGGGCAAGCCACCTCTATGCCAAGCTCCAACACCCCATCGACGTCAAGGGTACTCGATAGCCCATGCAAGACCTCCCGTCTCCCACCCCACTCCAGTTCCTGCGCCTGTCTCAATCCCAGGTGCCTCTCCGGTACAGCCCCTTCTCTCTCTCTGCGAATAAAGCCCAGGAAGGGTACACCCAAGGGCTTAATGGATCTTTCCAAAAGGGATGCGTGTCCCTCGCTGCCCACGAGATTGAAGATAACCCCTGCAAGGCGAAGGCCGGGGTCGAACTCCTTGAATCCTTTGACCAGTGCAGCAGCAGAACGGGACATGCCCCAGGCATCTGCCACCAGCACCACGGGAAGCTTCAGTAGCTTGGCCACCTGAGCCGTGCTGGCAAGCTCTGTGGTGCCCATCCCGTCGAAAAGCCCCCCCACTCCCTCAACTATGGCAACATCTGCCCCTTCAAGTCCCCTCCGGAAGTTCGCCTTCACCCCCTCTTCTCCCATCATCCACACATCGAGCGAGCGAACGGGTCGACCGGTGATGGCGCGGTGGTGACCCGGGTCTATGTAGTCGGGACCAACCTTGTAAACCTGCACGGCCATTCCCCTGCGAACGAACTCCTCTGCAAGGGCCCCTACAACCGTGGTCTTCCCTGTTCCACTGGAAACTCCCGCCACAACAAAGCTCTTCACCCTATTTTCACCCATAACATAACCGGCCACTCTCTTTCTTCGTCACCACTATTTACCAACAGATATAGAGTATCATGTCAAAACATTTGCCTTTGACCTTGACTTTACCCTACACTTTGAGGAAATAGTAGAGCGAGTTTTTGTTTGGGCGGGTACTGAATAATGCTGAGGAAACAATACATAAATCTCTAAGGATAGGGAGGTTAACATGGGTATTTGGAGCAAGCTGAGCATTAAGTACAAGATCTTGATTCCCGTTGTGGTAGTATTGGTTATTTGTGGAGTAGGAGTATTAAGGTTTTCGGAGAAGACCTCTGAGAACATCCTGTTGACCAGGGTTAAAACCCAAAGCGAATCAGAGGCAAGGGCTTTCATGGGTTTGGTAGACACCCTTGCAGACCTTACTTTAAAGGAAGCTGCTCTCTTTTCAAGCCTGCCTGACATAGAGAGAGTGTACCGCACCGCCCTGAACGGAAACATAGACGACCCAAGGGACTCCCAGGTACAGATCGCCAGGGAGGTGCTCAGAAGCATGATAGCACCATATCTGCAAGGATACAAAAGAGTCACTGGAGGAAAGTTGCCCTACATCCACTTTCACCTCCCTAACGGTCGAAGCTTCCTGAGGGTGTGGAGAAAGACCCAGACCCTCAAGGGAGAGGACATCTCCGACGACATCTCCTCCTTTAGGCACACGGTTATGAATGTGAACAGGTTACATAAACCCGTAAAGGGCATAGAGGCTGGAAGGGGAGGCTTGGCGATAAGAGGGGTGGTTCCCGTATGGAGCAGAGACGGTAAAGTGTTGGGGTCGGTTGAGACCTTCATACCTTTGAGAGAGGTCTTCACATATTTACACCCCAACCCAAAAGACATACTGGCAATATTTATGTCAAAAGAGCTACTCTCAATAACCACAAGAATAAAAGAGGATTCACAAGGTCATCCTATACTCAAGGGGTACGTATATATCACCTCTAACAACAAGTCAAAGGTTACAAATATTGCAAAGAAACTATCCAAAACCTTCTTTGACGAGGGCAGAAAAGGAAATTATCCTCACCAGAGAATCGGCAATCTGGTTCTCACCGCTGCACCCTTAAAAGACTACAAAGGCAAGTCTATAGGCGTAGTGGTTTATGGAGTTAACATTGCAACGGAGGTAGGGTTGCTCAAAAAGCTTAAGAAAAATCTCTTTGCAGGAACGCTAGGTGCTCTGCTTGTGTTAATAGCGGTATTCCTCTTAATATCTATGAAGATAACAAAAGAACTAAACTCTATAATAGAAGTCTCTGAGTTAATGGCAAAAGGGGACTTGAGCAAACGCATAGAGATAAACAGCGAAGACGAAATAGGTAGAATGGCAAAAGCACTACAAGAGATGCTTGATGGAGTTGTAGGAGAAGGGGTCGCAATCAAGAATGCCATACCAGCTCCCTTCTTCATCACAGACAAGAACCTCAACATCACATACGCCAACGAGCACTTCGCAAAACTGGTGGGAGCAAACCAAGACTCCATCAAGGGCAACTACTGCGGTAGCCTGGTGAAGGCAGGACAGTGTGACACCGACAAGTGCCTCATCAAACGCGCCCTGGAGACCAGAAAGACCATCAGAGACGTGGCCGTGGTGGAGAGAGGAGACAGAAAGCTATTCTTCGACGTATGGGCACAGGTATTAACCGACCTAAAAGGGGAGGTAAGAGGAGTGCTCGAGATAATGCTGGACATAACTGACCAGAGAGAGGCCCAGGGAGCCATCGAGGAGAACCAAAAGCTTATGAAAGAGGTGGCAAGAGAGGTCCAGGACGTGGCCAACCAAGTGGCCTCCGCCTCAGAGGAACTCTCCGCAGTACTCACTCAAATGGCCAACGGCGCAGAACAGCAGTCTCAAGAAGCCAGCCAAATCGCCGCCGCAGTAGAAGAAATGAGCGCCACCATCATGGAAATGGCCAAAAACGCCTCAGAGGCCGCCAGAGTCGCAGACGACGCCAAGGTGAAGGCAAGCGACGGCGCACAGGTGCTAAACCAGACCGTT
>CAZMTB010000214.1:0-11626 GCA_964569095.1 uncultured Aquificales bacterium | reverse complement strand
CCATCATCCCCATAAGCAAGAGCAGTCCCAGAATCCCCGTTAGCACCTTTCTCATACAACACCTCCTATGGGATATTGTGATAATAAGTTACGATAAGCTCCCCCAGGAACGATGTCAAGGGGAAAAGTGATTTTTTTCACAAACAGGTCTGGCACAACCCCCTCGAGAAAGATAGCCGCAACCTATAACCACCTAACAACCTCACTAAGGGGTACCCTGTGGGAAGCTCCCTCCTTTGCACCGTAGCCAGCGCTCACCAGGGCAACAAACTCCCACGATTCGGGTGCCCCCAGTATATCCTCCACCTTCTCGCGGTTCTTCAGGATCTCGCCAAGCCAGACCGATCCAAGCCCTTGACAATGCAAGGCTAGCATCAGATTCTCTATTGCCGCGCCTATTGCCTGTAGGTCCTTCTCCCTGTGGTAAGAGACCCCTTGGTCGAAGAAGATCCCTATTGCCACCGGCGCCTCCCTTATTATCCGTCCCGATACGGTGAGTTCTGCCAATGAGTCGCGAATCGCCTCATCGGTGGTAACAATGAACCTCCACGGTTGATTGTTCTTTCCCGATGGGGCCCAGTGGGCAGCCCTGAGAGCAGTCTCTATCTTCTCCCGCTCCACCTCTCTTGGCAGGTAGTGCCTAACGCTTCTCCTGGTTAGAAGGGCATCAAGACAGTCCATCTTAAAACCTCCTAGCAACCAACTTTGGGGACCAGTAGTCCCAATACCTCCACCGCGGTATTCACCACGCTCTCCGGATCGGTACCCAGCAACCTGATAACCGGCTCCTTTCCCACGTCCCCCTCGTCGTAGATGAACATGGGTACCTCCCCCTCCCTGCGGCAGACCGTATCCACCCCCCAGGCCAAGGTGCTACCCTCACGTTCCTTCACCTCCGCAGGCTCCTCCTGTCTGCTGAAGGAGGCAATCCTGTAACCCTCCCTCTGGAGCACCTCAACCCATTGAGGCTCATACCTCAAGGCCATGGCCGACCTTATACTCGGATCGTGCCGATTTGCGGTGAGAACGATGTTTGCAACGTGACGAGAGGCCCCAAAAACAACTGGGCCCATGGCCCTGGCGTACCCTCCCCAGCGTATTATGCGCCCTTTGATCCCAAGAACATCCAAATGGCTTCTGGGGTTGGGAAGGGCGTAGCAGAGGTTGCTCTGGATCTCGGGTATCAACAGCCCCATTCCCTCAACCGACTCCAGACGAAGAACGGCCCTCTCCATACCCTCAAGAGCCCCCCTAACCGCCACCTCCCTATCAAGCACAACCAGCGGATCGGGAGAGGCCATGCCCCCTCCGGGGGAACTCGCATGCCTGAGGGCATCCTCCATCAGCTCCAGGGCCTGCTCATAGGCTATTGGCAGGTCAAGCCCTCTTGCCAGCATGAAGAGCAGCAGGGAAGAGAACGCACATCCCGTTCCATGACTCTTCTGCGTGGGCAAGGGTATCTTGGGATGCACCCTCTCTACCGCGTCCCTCTTGGTCACCACTAGGTCCACCACGTGTGACGGCGAATCCGAATCTCCCCCTGTAACCACCACCCCTTTGGCACCACAACGAATCATCTCCCGGGCGGCATCCAGAGGCGAGAGCCCAGGAAAGAGCCTCTGCAACTCCTCCCGATTGGGGGTGATCACGGCGGCCAAGGGGAAAAGGGCATCCACAAAGGCCTCTCTCTCCCCCTGGTAGAGATCTCCCCCTTCGGTTGCAGAGAGAACGGGATCGACCACGAGGAGAGAGGGGCTCTCCCTCAAAACATCGGCCACCACTCTCACATTCTCCGAACTCCCCAACATCCCCGTCTTCACCCCGTGAAAAGGAACGTCCTCCAGCAGGACCTCAAGCTGGCTCCTCAACAGAGGGGCGTCCACCGGAGAAAAGGTCCTAACTCCTCTAGTGTTCTGAACGGTCACCGCCGCGACCACAGCCGATCCATAGCCTCCCAAGCAGGTAAACACCCTGAGGTCTTGCTGAATCCCGGCTCCCCCCGAAGGATCTGAACCGGCAATGGTAAGAAGCTTCAAGCGATCAATCATCCTCGTCTCTCCTGCGGTATCTGTCCTTCACCATCCTCCTGATCTCCCTCGCCTTGGCCATGTAGCGCGGCCCCGAAGAACGCACCTGCTCGTCGAAGTGCCACTTCATCTCCTTTGCTCCCCATCGCCAGCCCTTCGGATCCTCCCACATCACCTCCGAGCCCGTTAACCTTCCCTTGAGCCCGCAGATGAGGCACCTGACCTGGCCATCAGAGAGGGAGATAACGCTCTCTCCGCAGAGGGGGCAATCCCCGTCTCCAGCCTGCAGCCTGTGATCCACCTTGCCAGAGAGCACCCTGCCCAAAAGGTCTCCCGCGGCCCTCAACCTCACAACCTCATCCTCATCAAGCAGCACCTCACCGGGTCCCTGGGCATGAACAACCTCGAGTCCCACCAATCGAAAACCCAAAGAGTAGAGAAAGATTCTCACCATGGCAGGAGCCAGTCCCTCCCATCCCGGAACGCCTGCGGTGACCACCCCAACGGCGGGTTTGCCCTCGGCAGGCCGCGAGTCACAGGCCATGAACCCCATGCTGCGGTCGCTGAGCATCTTGAGAACCCCAGCCGCCCCAAGAATGTAGGTGGGCGCTCCCAAGACCAGGGCATCGGCGGAGGTTACGCGTTGCAGTATCCCTTGGGCATCGTCATCAATCGGGCATCCTCCCCCTTTGAAGACGCAGGACATACACCCTCTGCACGGCTCAACCCTGTGATCCGTGAGCCTGATCAGCTCCGTGGACAGGCCAAAAGGCTCAACCCCTGATAGCACCTCCCGCACAGAGATCTCCGTGTTTCCCATCCTACGGTAGCTGCAGACGAGACCCATCACCCGCCCCTTTTTAAAGACCCTTGGCGTCATCTCTCCTCCCTCGCCACCGCTGGTTTGAAGCCGAAGCTCCTCTCTGGTGACAGCCACAACACCTCTCCCCCTTCACCCTTGGCAACAACCTGCCACCGAACCTTGAAAGGCACGAGAGAGTTCCACGAATCCCGAGAGAAGAGGTAGTAGGTAGAGACAAGACCCCTGTTGGAAAGCAGTTTGGAATCCCCCCGCTTCAAAGACACCACCCACCTCTTCGTCTCCCCGTCGCCTTCCAAAGAGATCCGCAACTCGTAAGAAGAGGCCCTCTCGTCGTCTCTCCATACAAAGATAACAAGGCCAGGAAGAGAGCTGAAACCGTCGAATCTCAGAAGCTTCCCCTCGCCCGGATATACCAAGAAGTCATCCCCTCCTGGTAGAGGAAACCTACTCAAAAGCCTCTTCACCCCCTCCTTCGGGGACAGGGGAGGTTTCCCCCACCGTTCTGGGTGCTTTATGGGCCACACGCGGTCTGACACGTCCAGTGCGTGCACGTACCTTATGAACCGCTGGGCCAGCTTCATTGCCTTCCTGTACCTCTTCTCCTTGCTCCAGGGACCGTGAACACCCTCCTCGTCAGTGACGAAGAGCTTGTCGTTGTATGAGGTTATTCCCATTAGCCAGAGACCTCGCTCCTCCATAGAGAATATGGAGGTGCCCAGGAAGGGATTACGCTCGTTGGGAAGGCACAGGAGGTGAACCAGAGTAGGAGCCAGGTCGAGGGAGTTTGCACCGTGGGCATCCACGGCTCCGGGCAGTTTCCTGGTGGGATCGTGGATGATGAGGGGAATCTTGTCAACGAAGATGGGACGATAGTCCTCTTCTCCCATCCTCCTCATCAGCGATACGTACGACTTCTCCTGGAAGTGGTCGTGGTCTGCAGTGAAGACCACCACGGTGTTGTTGGCCAAAGGAGAGTGAAGGTAGAACCTCCAGAACTTCCCGAAGGCATCGTCGAGATTGTGGAGGGTGTTCAAGGTGTTGCTACTACCGTCTTTGAACCTCACCCCATCCCTCCCAACGTCCACCCAGGCATGGGTCTCCTCCGTGTACACGGCAAGAAGTATGGGCCTTCCTCCCACCCTCAAGTGCTCTTTCAGAAAGCCCACTACGCCCCTGTAGACCTGCTGATCCGAGAGTCCCCAACCCTTTGCAGGCTGTTCTCCTCCCAAGTACCGTTTAGAGATCTCCTCGGCGGGCAACACATCTTCGAATCCCAATATCCTCATCATGTCGTGGGTGTGGGCAGCGGAGCTGGTCTCTGCCCCCATGAACACCGTGTGGTAGCCGTTATGCCTGAAGAGGTCTGTCAGGCAGAAGTACGAGGTTTTGGGGAGGTTCTCGTAGTTGTTGTGCCATCCTCCAACCCCTCCAAACTTGGGATAGAAAGAGCAGGTTTGACCCAGCAGACCGCGGTACGTCGCCGTGGTGTGATTGAAGTAGTTGTAAAACACGGTGGAGTTTCCGGCAAAGGCATCGATATTTGGGGTGACCTGCAAAAACTTCTGATTGTACACCCCCAGGGTCCTCGCCGAGGTGCCCTCGGTAAAAAAGATCACCACGTTGGGCCTACCCACAGTGCCGTTTCCAAAGGGGCAGATCCCCTGGTATATCTCTCCCTTCACCAGGGGATACTCTTGCAAGGGATTTACCTTAAAGCCAAATAGCTCCCTCAGCTCTCGGACATCCTTGCCCCTTAGCGCCACGGCACTCCTGGCATCGATACTCCTTCCCGGCCCTGCAAGGGTCTCAGCGAGGGAGAGCACCGGATAAAAGGCCCCTTTACTACCCCGGGCCAAGGGTACTCTCCCTCGCCGGCAAAACGACGAGGGCACCAAGAGGAGGAGAGCCACCATCACAGCCGCCGTTACCACAAGCCTCCCCCACCTCCTCGAGCAAAACTCCCCCACCTCTCCTCCAAACCTCCCGTTCAGCCAAACGGCTACGCCAAGTGGCATCCCCACGAATCCCAGGATCAATGCCGCCGCGTAGGCAACATTGGTGGGAGTGAGAAAAAGGCCCACGAACTCGAGGTTCTCCACCGCCAACCTGGGAAGAAGGCTGCTACAGAAGTAGAGAGAACCGAGCTGTACCAGGTTGGAAGAAACAAAGAGCGCAAGCACCAGACAACCCAAGAGAAGCCCCATCCTCTTCACCCTCGCCAAGGAAAGGTAGAGGATACAACAGACCAGAGCCTCAACCATCAGCCCCCCAACCAGACAGGCCGCATCCCCGAGAGAAGAGACAGGGGTCGAAGCCAGACACCCGAGAAGGTAGAAATAACCCACCGTAGAGAGAGAGGTGAAGAGAATCAAGAAGATGAAGCCAAGACCAAGAAGGGAAGCTCTCTTCCTCTCAAGATCCATCTCTACACACCTTTCTTATCACCAGATAACTCCCTCCCCCCAGGAATACCGATAGCAGATTGGCATACATATTTGCCAGGATACCGCTTGTTATGGCCACATCCTTTGAGATCCCCAGCAGAACAAGGATCCCCGCCCAGCTGGCATCCACGGTACCAACCCCTCCAAAGCCGTTGATGGGCAGGGAGAAGACCACGCTGGAGGAAAGAGCGGCGGTTCCCACCTGCAACAACCCCACCGAGGACGAGATACCCCTTGTGATGCAGTAGAAGAAGAGAATGTTCAACCCCCACCTGAAGAGGGAGACTACGTAGATGGAGAGCAGCAGAGAGGGAGAGCCAAACTCTCCCAAACCCTCAACGAACCTCCGTAGCCTGGGCGAGACATCACCAATCCCCAACTTCGGCAGCAGAAACACCCCCAGGAGAGGAAGAATAGAGACTGATGCAAGCACCCACCTATCCATTCCCACGAGTCCGCCCAGAAAGAAGGTGCCCAAGGTCATGAGGGCAGAAAGATCCACCAACCTGATTCCAACCAGGATGGAGGTTCCCTCCACCAGTCCTGTGCCCCCACACCTCTTGAGAAGGAGGGGCAGGGAGAGTTCGCCAAGCTTCACTGGAAGCAGCCTGACCAGGCACATGTAGGTAGAGAAGACCAGAAACGAGATCCGGTAAGTCAGACGAGTGGCCAACCACACCCTAACCCCCCTGACAGCGTAGTCAAAGGCATAGACCAGGGCTGCAACCACCAGCCACTCCCCCCTCACCCTGGAGAGCATCTCGAGAAGGCGGGCAGGCTGAACGCTTCTCAACAGCAGAAAGAATAGTAGAAACGAGAAGAGTACGGGGACAACCACCCTAACCGGAGTGACCTTCTTGCCTTTGGAGTTCAAGGTGTCTTCCATCTAAAGAGGCACCTTTGCCATCACGCTGGCCTTTGGATGCTTGCAATCACTCTGGATTCCCCAGATCCCCTCTCAGAAAAGGGCCTTCTGGAAAGCTCCCTCGCAAAAAGAGACACAGGGCACCTCCTCTCAAATGTCCACTCAACAGGAAGGATCAACTCCCCCTCTGGTTATAACCACCATGGGCCTCTGGGAAAAGCGATTCTTCTCAACAACAACCTTCACCCCGTAAACCTCCCTCACCATAGTCTCGGTGATGGTCTCACACGGAGTACCCAGTGCCAACAACTCCCCCTCTCGCATGACTCCCACCACATCACAGAACTCCGCTGCCAGGTTCACATCGTGCAGTACCATCACCACTGTGATACCGAGCTCTCCCCTCAAGCGCTCCACCAGGTTCAAGACGTCCAACTGCCTGGATATGTCCAAGTGGGCAACGGGCTCGTCCAGAACCAACAGACGAGGCTCCTGGGCAATAGCCTTTGCTATGCCAACAAGCTGCCGCTCTCCCCCGCTGATCTCCTCAAGGTGCCTCTCCCTCAGATTCCCTACGCCCACCAGATCCATGGCCATGGCCACCTTCTCCCTGTCCTTCCTGCTCTCAAAGAGCTGAAACCTCCGGTAGTGGGGTAGCCTTCCGAGCATGACATACTCTTCCACCTTCATATCAACGTAGGGGGAATCCTGGGAAACCACTGCCACCCTCTTTGCAAAATCCTGTGCAGGGAGTTCCCAGATGTCGTCTCCCCCAAAGGCGATCCTCCCCTTTTTGGGTTTAAGGATCCGAGAGATGGCCCTCACCAGTGTGGTCTTGCCCGAGCCGTTGGGGCCGATGACCCCGAGAATCTCTCCACCTTCCAGCGCCAATGAGACCTCTTTCAGGGCAAATCCCCCACGATATCCACACACAACCCCCTGGAGTTCCAAGATACCCTTCTTCACAACCCCATCCTCTTCCTGCTAAGGGCATGGATGAAGAGAACACCCCCAACTATACCCGTTATCACCCCCACTGGAAGCTCGGTGGGAGACACGATGGTGCGGGCTATGGTATCACAGAGAACGAGAAAGACCGCTCCGAAGAGAAAGGAACCCGGCATCAAGAAGCGGTGGTCCGGTCCGAAAAGCAACCGCATAAGGTGGGGAACCACCAGTCCCACGAACCCTATCACCCCGCTGGATGCCACGCAGAGTCCAGTGAGCAGAGAGGCAAGGAGAAAGACCCCCCGTTTCGTGGCCTCAATGTTCACTCCCAGGTGGGCCGCCTCCTCCTCACCCAGGGCAAGGGCATTGAGCCTCAACGAAAGAGGGTAAGATATGAAGAACCCTCCCAGAGATACCACCAACATAAAAAGGGCCGTGCCCCAGTTAGCATCCCCCAGAAAGCCCATTATCCAGAACAGTATCCCGTGGAGGTCCTCCGTCCTCGAGAGGGCCATGACGAGCATGATCAAGGAAGAGGAGATAAAGCTGAGCATCACTCCCGTAAGCAGAAGCCCCTGGATGTTCAATATCCCCCTTCTCGCACTGAGCAGGTAGAGCAGAAGAATAACCGCCAATCCCCCGCAAAAACCCGCCACGGGAAGGGTGACCAGTCCACCGGCCCTCAATCCCAGGGAGATCACCACCGCCACGCAGAGGGCAGCCCCCCCGGAGATCCCCAAGGTGTAGGGTTCAACCAAGGGATTTCTAAAAAGCCCCTGCAGCATAACCCCCGCAAGGCTCAGCGCCCCTCCCACTCCAAAGCCCAAGAGTATCCTCGGCAGCCTCAACTCCCAAACTATGGTAGCAATTGTGGAATCAGCCTCTCTCCTGCCAAGCAGCGAGAATAGCCCCAAGGGCGAGATCCACACCGTACCCACGCATAGGGAGAAGAGAGCCACCAGCCCAAGCAGAACCACCAAGAAGAGAAAGGCCAATAGCCCCTTTCTCTTCACACCTCCACCTCTGGATGCAAAAGGCCAACGGTTATCTCTAAGGCCCTCAGAAAGTTCTGAGGAGTAGGACTGCAGAAGATCCGCGCATCAACCACGTGAATCCTATTTCTCCTAACCGCCGTAACCGAGGGGAAACGCTGCCACCTCTCAAGCTCCTCCTCTCCTGCAACACCCATGGTCACAATCAGGATAACCTGGGGATCCGCTTTCACCACCATCTCCCTGCTGAAGATACCCTCTGAGGAGTCCCTGGCCACATTAACTCCCCCGGCCTTCTCCACCAACTCGTTCAGAAAGGAGTCTCCATTGGCAGTAAACAGGGGCCTCACACCCACCTCCACGAAGACTCTCACCCTCGGGAGCCCTCTCACCCTATCCTCAACCATCTTAATCCTTCTGGAGATCCTCCCCAAAATGGCCCTGGCCAGCTGCTCTCTTCCCACAAGCCCCGCCAATCTCATAAACTGTAGCTGGATCTCCCGGAAATCCTTGGGTTGGAGAAACACCTCCACCTTTATCCCCAACTCTCTGAGCCTCTTGACGATTCCTGGTCTGGTAAGGGAAGTGGCAAGCACCAAGGTAGGCCCCAACGACAGCACCCTCTCAACGCTCACGTCAACCACCCCTCCCACCTTCGGCTTACCCACGGCCACCTCAGGGGCGTAGGAGGTACAACCCACCAGAAGGTCATCCGCTTGAAGTGCATAGATCTCCTCTGTCAGGTAAGGTCCCAACGACACTATTCGAGGCTGGTGTGCGTAGGCGATTCCTGAGAGGAATGAGAGGAAAAAGAGAAGAAGGGAAACAGAAAAGCACGCTCGTCTACAATCGCCTCTCATCTCTCCGTCCAAAAGTCAACCAGCTTCGCTCAAGGAGAAATGGTTCACTTCTCTATCCCTGGCCTCGCCATAACGCCCTTCTGGTAGTAGTGCTTAACCTCTCTCATTTCGGTGACAAGATCGGCGGCGTCCATCACTTCCTGGGGAGCGTATCTACCGGTTATTATCAGCTCCTTTTCCGTAGGCTTGGTTCTTATCAGCTCCAACACGTCATCCTTCCCCAGAAGACCAAGGTAGATGGCCACGTTTGCCTCTTCCATGATCACTATCTTGTAGTCCTCATCAAAAAGGGCCCTCCTCACCCTATTTAAACCCTCTTTGGCCAGCTCGTAATCCTCCTCGCTTATCTGGCCCGTCCTCACGAACCTTGGGGTGCCAAATTGCTCAACGGTGACCAGATCCCCCAACCTCTCCCTTATTGCGTGAAGCTCTCCGTAGTCCTGTCCCTTCAGAAACTGGGCAATGTACACCTTCATGCCGTGGGCCACGGCCCTCAAGGTTAGACCCAGGGCTGCCGTGGTTTTACCCTTTCCATTTCCCGTGTAGACCTGAACGTACCCCCGATCAAAGGTTCCCTTCTCGAATTCGCTCATATCCCTGCACCTCCTTTCGTTCTTCTAAATAACAAAGAGGGGGAGAGAGGTTAACTCTCCCCCAAACTGCAAAGAGAGGTAGGACTCGAATGGCACTAACGGCCAGTTCTATCAGAACCTTATCTTGCCTCCCAGATACCATGAAAAATCTGCGGCATCGTAGCCCTTAACCTCCTGGTACTGCCTATTGAATATGTTATTCCCCTTCAGGAACACCTCGAAGCGGGGAGAAACCCGACAGCTAACCTTTGCATCTGCCACTGTGTAGGAGTTGGCCCGGTACACCTTCTGGGAGTACCGGTCTATCCGGTCTCCCACGAAGCGCACCCCCAAGTAGGCGTTCAGCCTATCCTGCCAGGTATAGAAGGCAGAGAGGTTCCACTGGTTTATTGGCACGTTCTGAAGCCGATGGTGGTTCTCCCTGTCTTGCGGGTCCACGTAAGTGTAGCTGGCCTTCAGAAGCAGCTCCTTCACGGGACGGGCGGTGAGGTGAAACTCCAATCCCTGGGTCACCACATCGGAGATGTTCTTGTAGGTGGCCTGCCAGGTATCAGGATCGGTGTAGTAGACTATCTTGTTGTCAACGGCCTGATGGAAGTAGGTGATCCCAAGGGAGAGCCTCCTGTCAAAGAGGGTCTGAACCACTCCAAACTCGTATCCCTCGCTCTCTTCCGGCACCAGTCCCCTGTTGCCCCCAAGGAACCACCAGGCAGGATTGGGAGGCGCGTAGAGCTCGTAGAGGGTTGGAGCCTTGAATCCAGTGGCGTAACGTACCTTGAAAACGGTATCGGTCCTCTTGAGATGGTAGCTGGCTCCGAGGTTGTAGGTGGTTCTACCGCCAAAGTCGTCGGGATCGTCTATCCTGAGCCCAGCTATCAAGGTGAGGGAATCCCACAAGTTCAACTCGTTCTGGGCGTAGTATCCTATGAGCTGGGTGCGCCTGAAGGAGAATCTGGTCTTATCCTTGTAAAGGCCAAGAGGCACACCGCTGCTGTAGCTGTCGGTGGTTATCACAGAGGTGCTCTTCCCCTCGTCCTCTCTGTACTCGTAACCCACCACAAGGGTGTCTTTCATCCCTTCACGCTCAAGAAGGTGAAGGGTGTTCTGCCAATCTATCTTCTGGATCCTTCCAGTATAACACTGAACGCTCCTCAACTGGTCAGAAACGAACCCCTCTCCAGAATCGTAGTGGTCGGTGGACTCAGAGTCGAACCTGTCGGTGTACTTCCTCCGGGTGTCAGAGATACCAAACCTGAGCTGGCTCTCCCACCAGTCTGTGGGAAGGTAGGTGGCAGTAAGGGTTCCAACCAGAAGGGAGCGGCTGGCGTACTGGTTTGGATCGTTGAAGGTGGTGTAGGTCATAAAGTCTATGTCGTCGTACTGGAGATCGCTGTTCACATACCGGAAGGTGCCCTCCACCCTCAGGTTTTCAGAAGCATCTACTCCCACAGAGAACGAGTAGTTGCGGTCCCAAAACCTGTCGTCCTTGGAGATACCGTTGGTCTCGAGGTGGGATAGAGAGATAGAATAATCGAAAAGCCCCACCTTTCCCCACGAGGAGAGTCTCGTCTGCCACGTGTCCATGGATCCCAGGTAGCCAGAAAGCTCGGCACCAGGCCTTCCTGTACCCCGCCTGGTGATGATGTTCACCACGCCGGCCATGGCATCCGAGCCGTAGAGGGGACTCTCTGCCCCTCTCACCACTTCAATCCGGTCAATGTTATCAACGGAGAGATCCGAGAAGTCAAAGGCCCCTCCAATGGCAGATGGATCGTTCACCTCCATACCGTCTATCATCACCATCACCCAGCGGGAGTCCATGCCCCTGATCCTGAGGTTGGTGCTGCGACCAGGCCCTCCGTAGCTCTGAACATAGAGCCCTTCCACGTAGCGCAGGGCATCTTTCACCGTCTCGGCACCAGAGGCCGCAATCTCCTTGCCCGTAACCACAGAGGTGGAGACGGGCACAGATCGAGCAGATGTCTCGGTCCTCGTTGCAGTCACCACCACCTCCTCCAGTGTGCTAACCGGCTGGGTATCGTTCTGGGCAGCAATGCTGGCACTAGCAACCCAC
>CAZMTB010000213.1:0-5573 GCA_964569095.1 uncultured Aquificales bacterium | reverse complement strand
TGTAACACCACCTTTGTGGACACAACGAAGGAGCTGTTCCAGTTCAAACCCCGGCTGGACAGGGGCAACAAGACCTTGAAATACCTGGGAGACGTGACCTTGAACGGCTTTCCAGGAATCACCTCTAAACCCCAGATCGTGGTTCAAGAGCCCCCGGTACCCACGTTCAGCGTCAAGGAGAAGGTGCCCCAGGGAACGGCGGACCTGCTGCGAAAGAAGGGACCCAAAGGAGTGGTTGATTGGCTGAAGAAGGAGAAGAGGCTACTGGTCACCGACACCTCCTTCAGGGACGCACACCAATCCAACCTAACCACCAGGGTTCGCACCTACGACATGGTTAGAATTGCCGATGCCACCGCAAGGCTGGCCTCTCAGCTCTTCTCCATCGAGATGTGGGGAGGCGCCACCTTCGACGTGGCCATGAGGTTTCTCCATGAAGACCCTTGGAAGAGAATAGAGGCACTGAAAGAGAGGATACCCAACATCCTCTTCCAGATGTTGCTTAGGGGTTCCAACGCCGTGGGATACACCAACTACCCTGACAACGTGGTGAGATCCTTCGTCAGGGAGTCCGCTCAGGCAGGCATAGACCTCTTCAGGATATTCGACTGCTTCAACTGGATAAAGGGAATGGAAGTGGCAGTGGACGAGGCCCTCAAGACGGGCAAGTTGGTGGAGGTGGCCATCTGCTACACGGGAGACCTTTGCGATCCCAAGCGGGCCAAGTACGACCTGAACTACTACGTATCCTTGGCCAAAGAGATAGAGGCAATGGGCGCCCACATACTGGGAATAAAAGACATGGCAGGACTCTGCAAGCCGCAAGCGGCCAAGATCCTGGTGAGCGCCCTGAAAGAGGCCGTGGACATGCCCATACATTACCACACCCACGACACCGCCGGTAACGGAGTTGCCTCTTGCCTCAGGGCCTCGGAGGCAGGGGTTGACGTGGTGGACCTCGCCATCTCATCCCTCTCTGGACTTACTGCCCAGCCCAGCATGGAGGCAGTGGTGGCCGCCCTGCACGGAACGGACAGGGAACCCCCTCTAAAGCTAGAGAACCTCATGCCCCTGGCCAACTACTGGGAGGCAGTGAGAGAGTTTTACGCCCCCTTCGAGAGCGGATTGAAGGGCTCCACGGGAGAGGTCTACTTCCACGAGATTCCTGGGGGCCAGTACAGCAACCTGAAACCCCAGGTGATCCAGATGGGACTGGGGGACCGCTGGCAAGAGGTTAAGGAGAAGTACGCCGAGGTGAACCGCATACTGGGAGACATCATCAAGGTGACCCCCTCTTCCAAGGTTGTGGGCGATCTGGCCCTCTTCATGCTACGCAACAACCTGAGCGAAAAGGACCTGTACGAGAAGGGCAAAGAGCTCGCCTTCCCAGACTCCGTGGTGGGGTTCTTCAAGGGATTGATTGGCCAACCCCCTGGAGGATTCAACGAGAAGCTGCGGGAGGTGGTTTTGAAGGGGGAGAAACCCGTAGATTGTCGTCCCGGAGAGCTCCTGGAGCCCGTGGACTTCAAGAAGGTGGCCAAGGAACTGGAAGAACTGCTGGGGAGAATCCCCTCTCAGCAAGAGATACTCTCCTACGTGCTCTACCCAAAGGTGTTCAAAGACTTCGTGGAGTTTCACGAGGAGTACGGAGACGTCTCGGTGATGAAGACCCCTCTCTTCTTCTACGGCATGGAGGTAGGCCAGGAGGAGAGCATAGAGATAGAGGAAGGGAAGACCTTAATCGTGAAACTGAACGCCATAGGAGAGCTGCTGGAAGACGGCACCAGGGTTATCCATTTCGAACTCAACGGCCAGCCCCGGGAGGTGAGAGTGCCCGACCGGTCGGTGGCTGCAGAGGTGGTGGCACGCCCCAAGGCGGACCCAAAGAACCCCGCCCACGTGGGATCCACCCTGCCTGGCAAAGTGATCCAAGTTATGGCCAAAGAGGGCACCAAGGTGAAGAAGGGTGATCCCGTTGTGGTGGTGGAGGCCATGAAGATGGAGACCAACATCATCGCCAGAAAGTCGGGGATGGTGGCAGAGCTCCTCGTTCAGGTGGGCGACACGGTATCAGAGGGAGACCTGCTGGCGGTTATCGAGGAGAGGTGATGAGACCCAATCCAGAACAGGTGGCCAGAGAGATAGAACGTCACGACAGGCTGGTGGATCTGCTGGGCATCACCATAGAGGAGGTGGGCCCCGGAAGGGCAAGGGTCTCCCTCAAAGTGGAGGACAAACACCTGAACGCCGCAGATGTATGCCACGGGGGAGTGATATTCTCCCTTGCAGACCTGGCCTTTGCCATCGCCAGTAACAGCCACGGAACCGTGGCCCTGGGAATAGAGACCAGCGTCAGCTACACCAGGGCGGCAACCCTGGGAGAGATCCTAACCGCCCAGGCGGAGGAGGAGTACCTGGGCAAGAAGACCGCCACCTACACCGTGAAGGTGAGAAACCAGGACTCCAAGATGGTGGCCATAATGAAGGGAACGGTCTTCCGATTCGAGGAGGAGTTTCCCATCAAGGAGTGACTCTGGTATAACCGCTGCCCATGGCACGGTTGGTTAGAGAGGTCTTGGAAGAGAGAACGAAGGGGGTGAGGTTCTCCTGCGAGTTCTTCCCCCCAAAAAACCCCCAAGAGGCAGAGGTCTTCGACTCCACCCTGAAGACCCTGATGGAATGGCACCCCAGCTTTGTGAGCGTCACCTACGGGGCAGGGGGAAGCACGCACCACGAGAGCCTCTCCATGGTGGAACTGCTGAACCAGGAGCTGGATATACCCGTAGTGGCCCACCTCACCTGCGCTTATGCATCCCGGGAGGAGATGGCAGGGGTACTCAAAGAGCTCGAGGAGGGAGGCATCAGGAACCTGCTGGCCCTCAGGGGAGATCCTCCCCAGGGCAGCAAGCGGTTCTCCCCTCCCCCAGGCGGATTCTCCTACGCCTCTGAGCTCGTGAGCTTCATAAAGAAACGCTATCCCCAGTGGTGCATAGGTGTGGCGGGATACCCTGAGGGACACCCCGAGAGCCCCTCTTTGGAAGAGGACCTGATTCACCTGAAGGAGAAGGTGGAAGCAGGAGCAGACTTCGTGATAACCCAGCTCTTCTTCGACAACCGGTTCTTCTTCAGCTTCATAGACAGGTGCCGCGGCCTTGGGATAGAAGTGCCCCTCATCCCAGGCATTCTCCCCATAACCAGCCTCAAACAGGTATTGAGGTTCACCTCTCTCTGCGGGGCGTCCATCCCACCCCACCTCCTGGAGGAGCTGGAAGAGGCGGATAAGAGCCAAGGAACCGCGGGGGTTAGAAAGGTGGGCATAGAGTACGCCATAAAACAGTGCCAGGAGCTGGTAGAAGGGGGAATAGACCTCATACACTTCTACACCCTCAACCGCTCGCCCGCCACTGTGGAGATCTTACAAAAGATACTCTAAATCCACCCAGAAAGGGTACGAGATGAAGGTCCTTCTTGTAGAGGACGACGAGGTTCTGGGAGAGAGCCTAAAGGAATACCTGGGTAACCACGGAATAGCCGTGACCTGGTTGAGCGACGAGGAGACGCTGCCAGAGGTGTTGAGCACCTCCTCCTTCGACGTGATAGTTTTGGACCTCATTCTGAAGCGCAAGCGCGGAGAAGACATACTAAGGGAGCTAAGGGTAGCCGGAATTAGAACCCCCGTCTTGATACTCACCGCAAAGAGGGAGCTCTCGGACAAGGAAGTGTGTTTCGAGCGGGGGGCCGACGACTACCTGACGAAACCCTTCGAGCCCAAAGAGCTGCTTTTAAGGCTAAAGGCCCTCTCCAAAAGGAAGATAGGAGAGAGGGTGGTCTTAGTGGGCGACATCAAGATAGACCTATACTCCAGAACCGCCTGGAGAGAGACGGGCGAACCCGTAAACCTCTCCCAGAGATCATGGGACCTTCTCTATCTCCTCTTGAAGAACCGCGGCAGACTCGTCACAAAAGAACAGATACTCGCCTACGTGTGGGGAGACTCCATAGTTGGAGAGGAGGTGGTAAGGTTCTACATAAAGGAACTGAGAAAGATACTACCAAAGGGATGTATAAGAACGCTTAAGGGGAGGGGATACATATTAAGCTAAAATTTGAACATCGCTCTCTGTTCAGTTTCATATTCGTACTGTTCGCATTATTATTGGCATTCAATATCGTAGCAATACATGCATTCGTATCGTCTATATATAACTCTTCATTAGCACCAGACCAAAAGATATACAGATTCATGATAATAATAGTGATATGGGAAAGTGTACTAATACTATCTGCCACTTTACTCTTTTACAGACTACTGATAACACACATAAGGACCAGGGAGAAAAACCGAGAATTCTTAGAGATAGTCATGCTATCTTTCACCCACAAGCTTGGAAATTTCATTTCATCACAAAGAGTCAACCTTAGCATTCTTCAAGAAAGGTACAATGATGCAGCAGTAGAGAGGCTGGCTAGGGAATACAGAACTATTCACAGTGACGTGGAACAGCTGATAAAAATAATGGAAGGATTTAAGCACGGAACGCTGCGAGAGGAAGAAAGAATAGACTTAAAGCTCGTAGTGGACAATCTGCTATCAACCATGAAAGATCTATTAAAAGACAGAGAGATTGCCGTTAGCTTGACAAGCAGAAGATGCGAGATGATAGGAATAAGAGACGAATTAGAGATAGCACTGTATTTGCTGATAGAAAATGCTGTTAAGTACTCAAGCAAGCTTATTCAAATAAGGCTATCAAGGATGAACAACACCATCTTCTTTGTAATACGCAACGATCAGAAATCAGGAGTTACAAAGGGAAGTGGCATGGGACTGAGCATAGTAGAAAAACTCTGTAGAAGGTACAGAATACGATTCAAAGTATCAGATAAAGGGAATCACTTCTCTGCCACACTCGCCATCGATACTGGACTTTTAAACCGACTCATCTCTTTCTTATAACTCCAACTTGGTCACAAAACTCACCCACTGGACACCTGCTGCAGAAGGGAGAGATGGGTCTGCAAAGATTTTGACCAAAGGCGACCAAAAGGTCGTTTATCTCTATCCAGTACTGCTTGGGAAGTTTTTCTCTCAACGCCATCTCCGTCTCCTCCGGGGTTTTTGTCTTCACGTATCCCCACCTGTTGGTTATCCTGTGCACGTGGGTATCAACGCAGATTCCGGGTAACCCGAACCCCTTCGTAAGCACCAGATTGGCGGTCTTTCTTCCCACACCCTTCAGCTTCAGCAACTCCTCCATATCCCGGGGCACCTCACCGCCATGCTCCTCCACCAGAACCCTGCTTATCTCCTTTAAGTTCCTGGCCTTAGTGTTGTAGAAACCCACAGGATAGATGAGAGAGGCTATCTCTTCTTCAGAGAGGTCAAGGATTCCCTCCGGAGTAGGAGCCCTCTCCATCAACCTTTTCGTGGCCTCGGCAGTGGTCTTGTCCTGGGTCCTGAGGCTGAGCACGCAGGAGACGAGCACCCTGAAAGGATCTCTCCTCTTCCGGCTCAGCTTGGTGACAATAGGCTCCTTCCACTGGGAGTAGACACTCCTTAATCTCTCAATCAC
>CAZMTB010000212.1:0-13890 GCA_964569095.1 uncultured Aquificales bacterium | reverse complement strand
ATCTCTTTCAGGTCTCTCTCTATCTCGGGGTCCTTGCCCCGACGATAAGCCCCCATGAGCAGGTTCTCCTCAACGGTCATGTCGGGGAAGAGCCTTCGGCCCTCGGGCACGTGGATGATGCCCATGTTCACTATCTCGTTGGAGTTCAGACCGTGTATGGGTTTGCCGTCGAAGATGATCTCCCCACTCATGGGTTTTATCAGTCCAGAGAGGGTTCTCAGCAGGGTCGACTTACCCGCCCCGTTTGAGCCCACCAAGGCCACTATCTGCCCCTCGTCCACCTGGAGGTTTATGTCCCACAGCACCTGGACGTCTCCGTAGGCCACGTTTAGGTTCTTGACTTCAAGCAGCATGAGACCGTCTCCTCATCCAACCAGCTCTTTGTAGCGCTTGCCCAGGTAGGCCTTGATGACCTCTTCGTCGTTCAAGACCTCTTCTGGGGGACCGTCGGCTATCTTCACCCCGTGGCGAAGCACGAATATCCTGTCGGTTATGGCCTTTATTGCCCTCATGACGTGCTCTATCACCAGTATGGTGACCCCAGATTCCCTAACCTTCAGAATCAGCTCCACCGCCTTGTCTATCTCTTTGAAGTTGAGACCGGCCATGACCTCGTCCAGCAGGAGCACCTCTGGTCCCATGGCCAAGGCCTTGGCCACCTCGAGCCTCTTCCGGGATGCCACGTTTAGGCTGTCTGCCGGCTTGTCTGCCATTTCTGCAAGCCCCACGAACTCGAGCACCTCGTCGGCGGCCTCTATGGCCTCCTTGGCGCTCCTCTCCTTTCCTTTGGCCCCAAACATGGCTCCCACCGAGACGTTCTCTCTCACGGTCATTCCCTTGAAGGGCTTGACCACCTGGAAGGTGCGGCTTATGCCGAGGTGGGCGATCTGGTAGGGTTTCATGCCGGTTATCTCTTTCTCTTTGAAGAAGATCTTGCCCTTGGTTGGAGCGTAGGCACCGGAGATCATGTTGATCACCGTGGTCTTGCCTGCCCCGTTGGGGCCGATAAGCCCCAGAATCTCTCCCGGGTAGAGTTCAAAGTCCACTTCGCTTACTGCGGCGAGGCCTCCAAAAAACTTGGAGATTCCCTCTCCCCGCAGCAGCGGTTTCCTGGTGGTGGCTTCAGCGCTCATACCTTGTGCTCCCTGATGTTTTCGAGGAAGAAGTTCTTGCTGAGTTTCTTCTCCCCGGAGACGAGCTGAATGATTCCCTTGGGTGTGAAGATGATGGCAAGTATCACTATGGCCCCGAAAAAGAGGGTGTGGGCAACCAGGAAGTAGTTGGAGAGAAACTCGGAGATCACCTCTATGGTGGCGGCTCCCAGTAGGGGACCGAAGAGGTGGCCTATGCCTCCGAAGACCGCCATCACGATCATCTTCACGGTGATCTCCACCGAGAACACCGCTTCGGGCTTTATGAATCCCTGCTGGTAAGCAGACAACGCCCCTGCCAGGCCGGTGAAGAGTCCGCTTAGGGCGAAGGCGGATATCTTGAAGAGGGTGGTGTTTATTCCCACCATGTTGGCGGCGTCCTCGTCTTCTCTTATTGCCCTTATCCCGTAGCCGAACTTGTGCTTCAGGATCACGAAGGTGACCATGAGGGTGAGTATCAGCAGGGCAAGCATCGCGAAGTAGAAGAAGGTGTACTGGGCCTTCACCGAGAGGTCCATCATGGGCAGGTAGATGCCCGAGTTGCCCTCGGTTATCTCCAGGTTATCAACGAGGGCCTTCATGGCCTCTGCCACGCCCAGGGTGGCTATTGCGAAGTAGTGTCCCCTTAGCCTCAGTATGGGTATGCCTATGAGTACGCCGAATAGGGCTGCTCCCAATCCGGACGCTAGGAGGGCAACTGCAAAAGAGACGCCGAACTTCTCCATGAGGACGGCGGTCACGTAGGCTCCTATTCCGTAGAACACCACGTTGCCGAAGGAGGCGTACCCCGTGTATCCTCCAATGAGGTTCCAGGCACTGGCCAATACGCCGAACATCAGCACCGTGGTGAAGAACCTGATTAGAAAGTTGTTTGCAACAAAGGGGATGGCCAGGGCCGCTCCCAGTAGAATGCCTATTATCAACAGGTTTCTCTCTCTGCTCATGGCCTCAGTCCCCCTTTCCCAAGATACCCTTGGGGCGAATGATGAGCACCAGAACGAGGATGGTGAAACTGATCAGGTTCTCGTAGGTGGCGCCAAACCAGTTGCTTCCCAGCGCCTCTGCCACCCCCAGGGTGAGTCCTCCTAAGATTGGACCCATCATGGTCCCAAGTCCCCCAATGATGGTCACCACGAAGGACTTCAAGGTTAGAATCCCCCCCATCATCGGGCTCACGGGGAAGAGCAGCGACCAAAGGGCTCCCGCCGCCCCAGCGGCTCCAACGCCTATTCCAAAGGTTACCGCGTAGGTGTTTGCCACGTCCACCCCGCAGAGGCGGGCAGCGTCCAGGTCCTGGGAGGTCGCCCTGATGGCCCTTCCCAGCCGCGTCTTGTTGAGAATGTAGAAGAGAACCAGGGCTATGGCAAAGGCCAGGACGAATGCCACCAGCCTGATCACCGGTATGGTTATCACCTCGCCCAGGGTGAAGTTGGCGGCTGCGTAAGGTATCTGGACTTTTCTTACGTCGGCCGTCCAGGCAACCAGAGCGGCGTTGTTTATGAATATCTCTATGCCGAAGGCCAGGATTAGTGTTACGAAGATGGACGCCCTGATCACCAGGTTTATGATGTACTTCTGTATCAGGAATCCCAGCACGAATAGGATCACCATGGAGGCTACGAGGCCGGCGAAGGGGTCTAGTCCCATGAGGTGCCACAACCAGTAGGTGGTGAATGCCCCCAGCATGATGAAGGATCCGTGGGCGATGTTGATGATGTCCATAACCCCCCAGATGAGGGACATGCCCAGGGCCATTAGGGCGTAGAGCCCGCCTTTCAGGATACCGTTGATGACTATCTGAAGAAGCAGCATCTAATTATCTCTCTCCTCCTTGCGGTAAGGGAACAGAAGAGAGGGAGGGTTTTTCACCCTCCCTCCTAAATGCGTTCACGCCAAGCTTAGCGCTCTTTCCAGCAGGGGACCGGGTAGTGAGGCTTCTTCACGCCGTTGGGATAGACCTGGACGACCTCTCCTCCCAGTATCTGGAGCACCACGCTGGTGCCCTTGATCTGGCCGTTGGGAGCGAACTCCACGTGGCCGTAGATGGTGTCGAGAGAGGTGGAGGCTATTGCATCCCTCACCTTTTGTGGATCCAGGGTTCCTGCCCTCTCGATGGCGTTCTTGAGAACGGCCACGTCTGCTATTCCGCTGGCGTTGTGGTAGTCGGGGTCGTATCCGTAACGCTTCTTGAACTCCTTCACGAACTCGGCGGTGTCTTTGAAGAGGTACCCCTTGAAGTTCATCTGGGGAGACCAGCTTGCAACCCCAAAGATGTACTCTGCGTCCTTGCCCAGAGACTTGCGGAAGTCTGCCTCGGATGGTCCCACGGTTAGGGAGATCATCTTAGGGCAGACGTTGAGCTCTTTCGCCTGCTGGACGAAGTTGAGGGACTCTTCGGTGTGCCCTGCCACCAAGACCGCGTCTGCCTTTGCTGCCTTAACCTTGGTGAGCACCGTGTTGAAGTCGCTTGCCCCCTCGGCGTACCTCTCGTAGACCACCACGTCGAAGCCCATCTTCTCTGCCAGTTTCTTCGTTCCCTTGGCAACGCTCTTGTCGAACTTGTCGTCTGCGTAGAGTATGGCTATCTTCTTGGGCGCGGGGTTGAATCCCTTCATCATCTCCAGGGTTGACTTGAAGTACTCCCCGGCGGGAGGAAGGGTTCCAAAGATGTACTTGTTGCCCCTGCTGAATATCTTGCCCGAGGCACCGCCTCCCTCGATCATGGGGATTCTGTAGCGCTGGGCTATTATGCTGTCGGGGATGGTTATTCCGCTGGAGTACGGTCCAAGGAGGAAGTTCACCTTGTCTTCAGAGATTAGCTTCTCAACCAGCTTGGCGCTCTCGTCTGCACTGCTCTTGTCGTCGTAGTAGATGATTTTGAGCTTGTAGTACTTGTCGCCAACCTTCACTCCCCCGCTCTCGTTGATCTTCTCCACCGCTAGGTTGTAGGAGTCAATGTAGAGTTTTCCAGAACGGCTCTTCTTGCCGGTGAAGGAGATTGCACAACCTACTTTGATCACGTTCTCCGCGTGGGCCCCCCTCACCCCTGCTGCCAGGGAGAAGGCTGCAAAAACCGCCACTGCCACGAAGAGAGAAACACTGATACCAAAGAACCTCCTCATCTCTTGACCCTCCTTTCTCCGAATCTTCTGTGGGATACACTATACTCTTGGTGTTTTCTGTCAAGGGAGAGCAAATGGTATTTATTCTCGCCAATTCATGCAAAAATGCTAATCACGATCGTGGATTCGATAGACAAAGCCTATTTTGAAACCCCCTGGGTGCCTAATACCATGGATACCATGAAGAAGGAGGGTGTGCTCATCGTTCCCAAGAACGGTCACTATGCCTTCGAGATAGAGGCAAGGCTCAAAGGTAGGGGGGTTAGCTGCATGGTTATTCCTACCCCCAAGGACCTGAGCAGCGAGTGTGGGGTCTCCCTTTTGGTGAGCAGGGGGTTTCTCCACAAGGGGGTCTCTCTGCTGGAAGAAGAGTGTGGCGGTATGCTCAGCGGCATCTACCTCGTGCCGGAACTCCTTCCCCTTACCCTCAAGGGGGCCAAGGCGTAATGGGTGATCCTGACCTTCTGCGTGGGGGAAGGGGTTGATCTACTTGGACCACGCTGCCACCAGCTTTCCCAAGGCCCCTGGGGTGACGGAGGCGGTGGTGAGGGTACTGGAAGAGACGGGGGGTAATCCCGGGCGTTCCGGTCACAGGCTCTCCGTGGAGGCGGGACGCCTGATCCACCAGTGCCGTAGCAAGTTGGCGGAGTTTTTTGGGGTAGGAAGCAGCGATAGGGTGATCTTCACCAGGAACGCCACCGAGGCCATCAACCTTGCCCTGGGCATACTTAGACCTGGAGATAGGGTGGTGGTAACGCCGTTTCAGCACAACGCGGTTATGCGTCCCCTGAACGCCCTCGTGGAGGAGAGGGGAATAGAGCTATTCAGGGTGGAGGCTGATTGGTCTTCCCCTCTGGGCCAGTGGTTGGAGCGGTTTGAGTTGCTCTGCGAGAGGGAGTCTCCCAGGATGGTGGTGGTGAACCACGGCTCCAACGTGATGGGAGAGGTGGTCCCGCTGGGCAAAATCTCCCGTGTGGCCAAGAGAGCAGGTGCGTTGCTTCTGGTTGACGCTGCCCAGACCGCAGGGGTCTTGCCCCTCTCGGTGGGAGAGTTGGGAATAGACTTTCTGGCCTTCACCGGCCACAAGGGGCTCAGGGGACCCAAAGGTACGGGTGGTCTCGTCATAGGGGGAGACGAGCTTCCTCCTCCTCTTGTTCGAGGGGGTACCGGAAGCAGGTCGGAGGAGGAGTTGCAACCTGAGATGTTGCCCGACCTCTACGAGAGTGGAACTCCCAATGCCGAGGGAATAGCGGGCCTTGGTGCTGCCCTGGAGTGGTTGCTAACCACGGGGCCGGATAGGGTACACGCCCACGAGATGGGGCTTTTAAGGCTGTTTGAGGCTGAGGCCAAGGGGGTGAGGGGTCTTCGCTTCTGGGGACCCAGAGGCGACGGGGGAGTTGCCGTCTGCTCGGTTCAGGTAGAGGGGGTGGATCCTGCCTGGGTATCCACCATTCTGGATGCTGAATACGGGATAATGACGAGGCCGGGTCTTCACTGTGCACCTTCTGCACATCGTGCGCTGGATACCTTCCCCCGCGGCACCGTCAGGGTCTCTTTTGGGTTTACAAATGTGGAGGGGGACGTCGGGGTGCTGGTGGAGGCCCTGGAACGGATTGCAAGGGAGGAGAGGCGATGAGGGATCTCAAGGTGGATGCCAGGGGACTTTCGTGCCCCATTCCCGTTTTGAAGACCAAGGAGGCCCTGGAGGAGCTCCAGGAGGGCGTGATAACCGTCTTGGTGGACAACGAGGCCTCTTGCGAGAACGTGAAGAGGTTTGCCCAGAGCCAGGGGTGCACCGTTGAGGTGAAGAGGGAGGAGGGGTGTTTCGTGTTGACAGTGGCCAAGGGCTACACCTGTTCTCTACCCTTGAAGGAGCCCTCGGAGAAGACGGCAACGGGAGGGGTGACCCTTCTCGTCACCAGTGATTCCATAGGCCCTGACGAAGAGCTGGGTAGCCTCTTGATGAGGGCCTTCGTAGCCACCCTAACGGAGGCCACCAATCCTCCCAAGAGGCTTCTTTTTCTGAACAAGGGGGTATTCTTGACGCTCAACACCTCTCCCGTGCTCGAGCCCTTGAGGGAACTCGAGGAGAAGGGGGTTGAGATATACTCCTGTGGTACCTGTCTCGACTTTTTCGGGGTGAAGGACAAGCTGGGCGTGGGGAGAATAACCAACATGTACGACACCGTAGAGCGGCTCACTTCGGGAGACGAGGTGGTGACGGTGGGATGAAGAAGAGGCTCACCACTACTGTACGGGCCTCGGGGTGAGGGGCCAAGCTAGGGCCGGGGGACCTGGCCCGTGCGCTCTCCTCAATCTCACTGCCGGAGGATCCCAGGGTTCTCGTGGGGATGGAGACCTCTGACGATGCGGGGGTCTACCTTCTGAACGATGCCACCGCCCTCATCCAGACCGTTGACTTCATAACCCCCGTAGTGGACGACCCCTACGCCTTTGGTCGCATAGCTGCTGCCAACGCCCTCTCCGACGTCTATGCCATGGGGGGAAGGCCTTTAACCGCCATGAACCTGGTGTGTTTCCCCTCCTGCGAGCTGCCCTGGGAGGTGCTGGAAGATGTGCTGAAGGGTGGTGCCAGCGCGGTGGAAGAGGCGGGGGCGGCCCTTGTAGGGGGGCACAGCGTTGACGACCTGGAGCTGAAGTACGGCCTCTCCGTTACGGGAGTGGTGGATCCCAGCAGGGTTATCACCAACGGGGGGGCGAAACCAGGAGACGTTCTGGTTCTCACCAAGCCCCTGGGAACCGGTTTCGTTACCACGGCCATCAAGGGGGGGATGGCGTCCCCCGAGTCCGCCGATAGGGCAGTGGAGGTGATGGCCGAGTTGAACGCACGTGCCGCCGAGGCCATGGTGGAAGCAGGGGTACGCGGGTGCACCGACGTGACGGGCTTTGGGCTTGCAGGTCACGCCTTGGAGATGGCCAAGGCCAGCGGTGTCACCGTTGAGCTGTGGTTGAACAGTCTGCCCGTGGTCCATCCCCATGCCTTGGAGTACGCCAACATGGGGCTGATTCCTGCAGCGGCCTACCGCAACAGGGATTTCGTGGTGAAAGAGGCGGAGCTGCTGGTAGGTGGGCATCCACACGAGATGCTCCTCTACGATCCCCAGACATCGGGGGGGCTTCTGGTTTCCGTCCCCGAATCCGCAGCGTTCCGTGTGCCAGGAGAGGTGGTTGGGCGGGTGATGGAGAGGGAAGCAGTGCCCCTGAGGGTGATTGAGGGGTAGCTACTCGTTCTTTATGCCAACCTCAACGGACATTCCTGGAACGAGCTTTTTCCCTTTGTTCTCTGTTATTGCTATCTTTATTGGGATTCGCTGCACCACCTTGGTGAACTCGCCGGCGGTGACGTCCCTGGGTATCAAGGCGAACTTCGCCGCAGATGCTGCTCCTATGCGAACCACCTTCCCCTTCAGCTTCACCCCGGGATAGGTGTCCACCCATAGGTCCACCGGCGCGTTCAGCTTCACGTGGCGTGCCTTGGTCTCTTCCAGGTTGGCGATCACGTAAATGTCGGTGGTGTCGTAGAGGCTCACCACCGGGTAGCCTGGGGCTGCGTAGTCTCCCTGGTTGAGAAACCTCTTGGCAACGATGCCACTTATGGGGCTTTTCACCCTGGTGTGCTCCAGGTTGAGCCGGGCCGCCTCTACCTCTCTCTCTGCCCTCTTCACCCTTGCCTCTGCCGCTTCCAGGGCCATTCTGGCTTCGGCAACGGCCCTCTCTGCCAGTGTCACCGTTCTTCTCTTGACCAGCGCCTCCTGGTAGGCGGCCCTTCTTGCCTGGTAGGTGCCCTTGGCCACCTTCAGGTTGGTCTCTACCTCCTCCAGCTTGCGCCTTCCTACGGCCTTTCTGGCAAACATGGTCTTGAACCTCTTGTAGTCGTTCTGGGCGTGAACCATGCTTGCGTGGGCAGACTCCATGGCCGCCTTTGCCATCTCTATCTCGTGGGGCACCTCTTCCCTCACTATGGCGAGGTGCTCTATGGCCTTGGCCAGGGTTGCGTTCTGGGCCTGGGCTGCCTTTATCGCCTCTTTCAAGGTGGCCTCTGCCACCCTCAGTCTCGCCGAGTAGTCCCTGTCGTCAAGAACGAAGAGAAGCTCTCCCTTCTTGACGGGGTAGGATTCGTCCACCAGCATCTTGGCGATGTGTCCCGGCACCAGCGGGGAGATCTTCACCATGTCCGATTCCACGAAGGCGTCGTCAGTGGTGGCGTGGGTGAACCGGTAGTGCAGCCATAGCCCCCCCTTCACCAGCACGACCACCATGAGAACGGCTCCAGCGTAGAGGACCAGCTTTCGTCTTTGGTTGTTCCGTTCTGGAGGTTGTTGGCTCATTCCCTCTTCTCTGCCCCGCTGAGGAAGAGAGTGATTACGAACTCCTCTGTGTCTTTCAGGCTCGCCACGTTGCCCTTCAGCCATTCGAAGAAGAAGGTGTTGGTTATTCCCAGGTACGCCTGGGCCAAAAGGAGGGGCGATACCTCTCTGAGTTCCCCCCTCTTCATCCCCATCTCCATCATCTCCGTAAAGAAGGAGAGGAACTTTTGGTAGATCACGTCGGCCCGCGTTCCCAGGCGCTCTCTCACCTCTTCGAGTACCGGCAGGTGCTCTGAGGATAGGTAGAGCCTGAAGAAGGAGTGGTTTCTCTCTGCAAGCTCGTGCAGCGCCCTGAGAACGGCCCTCAGGTTCTCTCTGAAGGGCCTATCTGGATCTAATAGCTCCCTTACGGCATCCAGGATCTCGTTGCACCTCTCCTCCAGCACCGAGTGGTAGAGGTGGTCTTTGTTCTGAAAGTACTGGTAGATCGAGCCCACCGAGATCCCTGCCTCCCTGGCCACCTCTGCCATGGTGGTACCGTGGAACCCCCTCTGGGAGAAGAGGGTTAGGGCGGCGTTGATGATGAGCTTTCTCTTTCTCTCTTTCCTGGCCTCTCTCGTCTCTCTGCTCTTTCCGGGCATGTGGTTCTCCTATTCTGAACCCTTCTTCAGGTCAATAGCCACCTCAAGGGGCGCCGTGGACCTCGTACCGTCCTCTCAGTACGGGCACCACCATGAGGGATAGGATGCACGCCACGCCGAAGATGGCCATACAGTCCTGAAAGGCGAATATGTAGCTCTTGAGGGTTAGTATCCCTTGAAGAAGTCCCTTCATCTGCAAGGGTATCCAGCTTTGGGGTTGGGCCTGGGAGGCCAGGTAGGCCTTTAGCTGCGCGGAGGCTGGGTTGAGCAGGGGATTTGCGTGGGTCAGATTGCGGGAGATTCCCAGGAAGTGGAGCCACTTTCTGGCCTCCAAGTGTGAAGTTGCAAAGGCGGTTCCCATGGCCCCTGCTATGAAGCGGATCACGTGGATCATGGAGGCGCCGGTGTCCACGTGCCTGGGAGAGAGACATGCGAGGCTGATGTAGTTGAGGGGGGTGAATACGGCCCCCACGAACCCTATGTAGAAGGCTATGAGCAGAACGAGGTGGCCCTTGCTGGTGTACCCGTCGGCCTGGCTCAGCAGGTGGAATCCCACCGCCATTCCCACCAGGGCCATGGCCATAAGCCTCTTGCCGCCGAACCTGTCGGTTAGCCTGCCCACCAAGATGCCCATTGCCCCGTTCACCAGCGCCCCTGGAAGTATGAGGAGACCCGTGAGAAAGGTGGGATACATTCTGAACTTCTCCAGGTAGATGGGTATGAGGTAGAAGGAGCCGTAGATGGCACCCCCAAATACCAGCCGTATCAACATGGTTACGGAGAAGTCCTTCACCTTGAATATGGTTAGGTCTATGAAGGGGTGCTCCTGCTTCAGCTCCCACCAGACGAAGAGGGGAAAGGCCACTGCGGAGATGGCGAAGAGTGATAGTATGTAGTCGGATGCGAGCCAGCCCTTCTCCTGCCCTTTGGA
Source organism: uncultured Aquificales bacterium (assembly GCA_964569095.1). Taxonomy (GTDB): domain Bacteria; phylum Thermosulfidibacterota; class Thermosulfidibacteria; order Thermosulfidibacterales; family JALWSI01; genus JALWSI01. The sequence goes on along the minus strand of CAZMTB010000212.1, from coordinate 3,717 downwards.
GAGGGCGATTAGGAGGGTGGAGATGAAGGTGGTGGAGAGCAGGAATCCAACGATGTCTGGAGTTACCGCCTCTGCCTTGCCTTCGCCGGGTTTCAGTATCAGGTAGCCTGCAAGACCCAGGATCGCCCCGATGGGCAGGTTGATGTAGAATGCCCATCTCCAGCTGAAGTGTTGGGTCATGTATCCTCCCAGGGAGGGCCCCAGGGCTGGACCCATAGTGGCCCCTAAGCCGATCAGGCCCATGGCCAATCCCCTCTTCTGGGGCGGAAATGCGGTGAAGATTACCGAAGTGACCGTGGGTATCACCAGACCTTCCCCCACTCCTTGTAGAACCCGGCCCAGTATCATCATCTCCAGGTTTCTCGCTTGGCCGCACAGGGCGCTCATGGAGGTAAAGAGGAATAGGCCGATTAGAAACAGGTTCTTGTAGCCGAGCCTCTCGGAGAGCCTCTTGAACATGGGCATGGAGACCGCGGCAGCCACCATGTAGGCTATCACCACCCACTGGATGTCGTAGAGATCGGCGTTCAGGGCGGCCATCATGTGGGGTATGATCACGTCCACGACGGTGGTGTCCAGGATCACCATGAGCAGGGAAGGAACGGCCACCATGGCCACCTTCCAGTGGTAGGCCATTCTGGGATGGGCCGGTGACTCCATGGTGGCTCAGGCTTCTTTGGGCCTGGTTAGCTCTTGGACGAAGTTCAAGGCACCACCTCGGCGCTTCAAGCAGTACTTCTGCCTTTCGAGAACCCATCCGCTCTCCCTCCGTCCCCCAAAGGGTTCCCTCACCTTGAGATATGTGAAGTCTGGTTCCCAGTAGACCCGCCCGTAGGTGGCCTCGAGCCTTCCCTTGCCTCCCAAGGGGGGTTTTCCGAAGGCGTATGCGATCAAGGGGAATCGGGTGCTTGCAGCGTCCATAACCATTGCCTCGTCACTGGGGGCCACCTTGATGGCAACGAAGGGGCCGAACACCTCGGTGTCGGGAACGCTCTTGGCTATCACCACGGTGGGTTCTATCCACTCCCCATCGGGTTCGCCCCCGATCACCACGGGTCCAAGTATGCGGTTCAGGGCCCTCTCGAATAGCATCCTGGTTCTCTCAACCTTGATGGGTCCGTAGTCGGTCTCCGGGTCCAACGGATCGCCCACCTTTATCTTCTCTACGTGCTCCAAGAACTTCTCGGTGAAGGTGCGTCCAAAACTCCGGTGCACCAGGATCTTCTTTATGGTGGTGCAGTACTGTCCCCCGTTCAAGAAGGCCCTCTTTGCGGCAAACCGGGCGGCCTTCTCCACGTCGGCGCTTGCAAAGGCGAGCAGGGGTGGCATGCCACCGGGGCCGGCGAAGATAACCTTGTCGAAGAGGTCCGCGGCGCTTTCGTAGACCCTGCCCACCATTCCCGACCCGGAGATGAAGAAGACCCTCACCTCGGGATCTTCCACGCACTTCACGCCGAAGTCCCGGTTGTCCATGTCGGTTATCACCTCTATCCATTCCCGGTAGGGCTGACAGAGCTCTTCCATGAGGGTGTTGGTTCTGGGGGTCTGGGAGGAGAAGCTCACCCTGGCCTTGTTTCCTCCCAGTACCGCTGCCCCCACCCACCGGGCAAACATCACCGTTGGGGCGTCGTAGGGAAGCACCATTCCCACCACTCCGTAGGGTTCCCTGTTGTGGAGGTGGGGAAGGTCTTCCTCCATGGTGGTCAGGTGTTCCACTGTTAGGGCGATTTCGGCCTTGGTGACCTTCATGGCCTGGCCCAGGTCTTCTGCCAGGGCCTTCACGAAGTCGTCTTCCCTTTCGCCTATGGATTTGCCGAGGTTTGCCAAAAGCTCTAAGCGCTCTTCTATCTTCACGGCCTTCTCTCCCCTTCGCTCGTGGTGTTCCGCTCTGAACGATCGCTCAATTAACTACCCCTTTGTAGGGGGGATAGCAACAGAGGGTTTTATTTTGGGGTTCGTAGGCGGGGAGAGAGACCTCTTGATGTGCCGACAACGACTTAAACTGGGCAGAGTATACGTTCATGGGGCTAAAGCCCTCCTGGATATGGGCGCATTGAGGGGCGATTGAGCCTTTATAGGCTTGAGACAAGGGGAATCTCTTAAAGATTCCCCTTTTGGGTGTGTTGTTCATCGGGGGGTCTTTGAATTGCGCTTCTGTTCATTTTAGAGTAGAGCAGGGAGAGGGAGTTTAGAGGCGGGCCTTTGGATTAGTGGCTGTGATTCGGAAGAGCTATAACGGCAGATAGAGAGCTGCTCGTGGGAGGAGGGGTGTGTTCGACATCTATGCCATGCTTGAGGAGACCTACCAGAGGGGGGGAACCGATCTCCACCTGATTCCTGGGGAGGTTCCAAGAGTAAGGGTGCTGGGCAGGCTGGTTCCCTGCGATGAGGTGGGAGCGCTTTCCCCGGAGGAGACCAGGAGGATCTGCGAGGGACTCATCCCCGAGGGGCGAATGGAGGAGTATCGCAGGGAGAAGACGGTAGACTTCTCCTTTTCTGCCACCGACAAGATACGCATAAGGGCGAACATATTTCACCAGAGAAAGGGGGTTGAGGGGGCATTCAGGGTGCTTCCCAAGGATCCCATTCCCCTTGAGGAGCTTGGGCTTCCCACGGAGACGGTTAAGGGGTTGCTCTCGAAGCCGAGGGGGTTGATACTGGTTACAGGCCCCACGGGAAGCGGCAAAACCACCACCCTGGCGGGAATGGTGGATTGGCTAAACCGTACCTATCCCAAGCACATCCTCACCATAGAGGATCCCGTTGAGTACGTCATAGAGTCAAAGAAGGGTATCGTGACCCAGAGGGAGGTGGGTACCCACGTTCCCACCTTTCACGATGCCCTTAAGTACATACTCAGGCAGGATCCAGACGTGGCCCTGGTGGGTGAGATGAGGGATCTTGACAGCATATTCACCACCCTCACCATTGCCGAGACGGGTCACCTGACCCTTGCAACCCTCCACACCAACCTGGCGGTAGAGACCATAAACCGCGTGATCGGTGTCTTTCCCGCCCACCAGCAGGCGCAGGTCAGGTACATCCTCTCCTTCGTTCTCCTGGGGGTGATCTCTCAGATGCTCATACCGACTCCTAAGGGGTTGGTTCTGGCCTCCGAGGTGCTCATAGCCACCTCGGGGGTGAAGAACCTGATACGAGAGGGCAAGGTGCACCAGATCCAGAGCCTGCTCGAGACCGAGAGCCGGCACGGTTCGAGAAGCATGAAGAGGTCCCTTCAAGACCTTATGAAGAGGGGGGTGCTGACCAAAGACATGGTGGCCAATTTTTACGGCGAAGAGGTCTCCATGCCCTTCTCTAAAGAGGAAGAAGGTGATAAAACCACTCTATCCGCAAGTAAAGACTTTCTGTTTAGAGGGACCGGGAGGAGAAACCGATGATCTGGAACGAAGAGTACGAGACCATGCCCAGGGAGGCCCTGGAGGCCCTTCAACTGAAGCGGTTGAGGAACATGGTGGAGAGGATATACGCCACGGTGCCTTTCTACCGCAGAAAGCTGGACGAGGCGGGGGTCTCCCCCGACTCCATCAAGTCTCTGGAAGATCTGCAGAGGCTTCCCTTCACCACCAAGGAGGACCTCAGGGAGAACTATCCCTTCGGGATGTTCGCGGTGCCCCTTCACCAAGTGGTTAGAATACACGCCTCTTCTGGTACCACGGGGAAGCCCACCGTGGTGGGTTACACCAGGCGGGACGTTGA
>CAZMTB010000211.1:0-5311 GCA_964569095.1 uncultured Aquificales bacterium | reverse complement strand
GCTCCGTGTGAGACCACCTACAAAAGGGTGGTGATTCTTTCACCAGCGGCTGCTGACGTCTTTGAGAGGCTGGGTGCGGAAGAGATTGTGGTAGGAGTAACCAAAAGCGTTAAAGCGTTTCCCCAAGCTAGACGGGTTGGATCCCACATTAGGCCCAACCTCGAAATCATTGCCTCGTTACACCCCGATCTTATCGTTCTTTCTTCAAACAGGTTTTTCTCCATGGAGATGGCGAAAAAGATTGGGGCACAGGTCTTCTATTACAACCCGGCTACATGCAAAGAGATTCTAGATACTATACTGAAGATGGGTTCAATGGTGGGCAAGACCCCACAGGCTGAAAGCCTCGTGCATAAGTTGAGAGGATTGCTGAAGAGGCTTAGACCCGTTTCCCGTCCACCCACTGTGCTCTACGAGGTCATGGAACACCCCTACCTGGTGGCGGGAAAGAGAAACATAGTGGCAGACATGGTGAGACTGGCAGGGGGTAGGTATCTGGTTGATATGGACAGGAAGCTGGTGCGCTTCTCCTACGAGAAGGCAGCTGCTCTTGGTCCCCAAGTCTACATCTACCAAGTGGGGCCCATGAACAAGAACCCTGTGCCTCCCCAAAGGAGACCCTATTTCAAGAACCTTAAGACGAGGTTCGTGAAGGTGAGTGAGCTAACCTTTGCCCGTCCCAACACCAGGACCTTTGAGAACCTGTTATGGTTGAACCGTCTGTTTCTCAGCTTGCAGCGAGATGGGGGAGTAGAATGAGGGGAAAGGTGTTCATCGTGGGAGCTGGGCCTGGTGATCCGGAGTTGATCACAGTGAAGGGGTTAAAGCTGTTACGCAGGGCAGAGGTGGTGCTTTACGATCACCTGGTGAACGAGGCCATCTTACGAGAGGTTCCGCCGGAGACCCCCAAGGTCTACGTGGGTAAGGTGGCGGGACACCACTCTGTGAAACAGGAGGAGATCAATCGCCTTCTGGTGGAGTCTGCCGATAAGGGGTTGACCGTGGTGAGACTGAAAGGAGGAGATCCTTTCATCTTTGGCAGGGTGGGTGAGGAGATGGAGTTCCTGAGGGAGAAGGGTGTTCCCTATGAGGTGGTTCCAGGTGTGACTGCGGCCTCTGCCCTAGCCTCTCGTGGAGAGTTCTCCCTAACCCACAGGGGTTACTCATCTCTTCTCACCTTCGTCACGGGGCATAGAAAGGGGAACGGACCTTTGAGACTGCCCTTTTCGTCTTTGGCCAAGTTGGGGGGAACCCTTGTGGTTTACATGGGTCTTGGTGCCCTTGAGGAGCTTCGTGATGGTCTCCTTTCGGAGGGGATGGAGCCCCATACGCCGGTGATGTTAGGTAGAAAGGTTGGATGGCCAGACGAAAGGTTGTTGGTGACCACCCTGGAGAATATGGTGAATCTCCGTGAAAGAGAGGGGTTGACGCCTCCGGTCCTGGTGGTGATTGGTAGGGTTGTGGAGAGCGTGCCTTTTCTTCACGGCATAGCTGCTTCTACCACCAAGAGCGGACTCATCGAGATTGGACGAGAAAAAGAGTGAGGCTGGTGGGTGGTAGGGTTTGAGGGGTTCCATAGTTAGATAATATGTGGAGGCGAGGATTGAATACTCCCGTTGTGCACGTGGTCGGGGCAGGGCCGGGTGATCCCCAGTTGATCACCGTTAAGGGCCTGGAGCTGCTGAAGAGGGCCCGGTTGGTGGTTTACGCGGGCTCCCTGGTGAATCCCCAGCTTCTCCGATACGTTTCCCCAGGGGCGGATCTCCTTAACAGTCATGGAAGAGACCTAGAAGAACTGGTGGATGCCATGTCTGAGGTAGCGCTTAAGGGAGAGATGGTGGTAAGACTCGCCTCGGGCGATCCCTCGATCTATGGATCTCTCCAAGAGATGAAGGAGGAGCTTGCGACGAGGGGAGTGGGGGTGGAGGTGGTGCCAGGCGTCTCTTCCCTGTCCGCCGCTGCTGCAGTTTTCCCTTTGGAATATACCCAGCCCTCGGGGGCTCAAAGCCTGGTGGTTACCAGATTGCCCGGAAAGACCCCGGTTAGGCCCCAGGAATCTCTGGAGAGGTTTGCCGCCACGGGGGCAAGCCTTGCCATATTTCTGAGTGTGGACAAGGCGGAGGAGATCAGCAGGCGATGCGTAAGGGGGGGATTATCTCCTGATACCGCCGTGGCGGTGGTTTACAAGGCCACCTGGCCACAGCAGAGAAGTTGGCTTACCACCTTGGGGGGGCTACCAGCGTTGGTTAAGAGGGAGAACCTGAAGGGAAGTGCGCTGGTACTCATCACTCCCTTTGCCTATAAGGAGGGGGCCAGGTCTTTTCTTTACGGTGGAAATAATCATGTGGAGAGGGATGAGGTTTCGCTTGAGGTCCTCGTTTTGCCGGTCTCTCCAAGGGTCTCCCAGAGTGTGGTGGATCGGATCCTCTCTGTCTTCACTCGGGCGAGGGTGATTGCAGAGGGCAGGTTGTTTTGCAGGCTCTCTCGGGTTTGGAGTCTCGGTTTGCCCCTGGTGGTTGTGGGACCCGTAGGAGTGGCTGTTAGGGTGGTGGCTCCCCTCCTGCGGGGCAAGTGGAGTGATCCCCCTCTGGTTGTAGTGGACGTTGCAGGTTCGTTTGCGGTGGCCTTAACGGGGGGGCACCACGGTGCCAACCGTTTGGCAGAGGTCTTGGCGAAGGTGCTGGGTGCCGTGCCCGTGATAACCACGGGTACCTATGCCCTGGGAGTGGTATCACTGGAGGAGCTTTCAGAGGAGAGAGGCATCGTCCTCCACGGGGAGACCGATACTCTCAAGTTCAACAAGGCGACACTGGAAGGCGAGCCCGTCTACGCCCTGGGAGTGGGATGGCGCAAGGGCATTACGACTCAAAAGATGGAAGCATCCTTCTGCCGTTTTATAAATGAACACAGCCCGCTGCTTCCGGCGGTGATCGCCACTGCCGAGGTGAAGGAGGAAGAGGTGGATGAGGTGCTTCTTACCCTTGCCAAGAGGCTGGGTTCCGCCTTGGCAATTGTTCCCAACGAGGTGCTTAACGCTTTTCCAGGACCTTCTCCCAGCAGGGCCGAGGAGAAGCTAGGCGTCGTTGGTGTTGCAGAGCCTGCTGCTCTGGCGGTGTTACCCCAGGGCGAGATCTTGGTTTCAAAGGTGGCCATAGACGGGGTCACTTTTGCTTTGGCAAAGTACCGAAGATAATAAGCCGATTTCTAAAAGGAGGTAGAACTTGAGCAAGACGCAAGTGGAGTTGGCCCGTGAGGGCGTAGTGTCGGAGAGAGTGAAAAGGGTTGCACTTGATGAGGGACTCTCTCCGGAAGAGGTGAGGGACAAGGTGGCCTTGGGACAGGCGGTCGTTCTGGGCAACGTGGTGCGCAATCCCAGGACGATAGGCATAGGTAAGGGATTAAGAACGAAGGTGAACGCCAGCATAGGTACCTCCACTGACATCGTTGATCTCGAGATGGAGGTGGAGAAGGCTAAGGTGGCACAGGAAGAGGGTGCAGACACGTTGATGGAGCTCTCTACTGGGGGAGACCTGGACGAGATAAGGAGAAGGGTACTTGATGCCGTTGAGCTTCCCGTAGGCACGGTTCCCCTCTATCAGGTGGCAGCGGAGGCTATCAGGCGGTACGGTGCAATAGTTAAGGCTCCGGAGGAACTCTTCTTCGAGGTGCTGGAGAGACAGGCCTCCCACGGGGTAGACTTTATGGCAGTTCACTGTGGGATCAATCTCATGTCGGTAGAGCGGTTGAAGAGGCAGGGTTATCGCCACGGTGGGCTGGTCAGCAGGGGTGGGGCCTTTCTCGTGGCGTGGATGGAGTACCACGGTAAAGATAACCCATACTACGCTAACTTTCATAGGGTGGTGGAGATTTTGAAGCCTTACGACGTTGTGCTGAGTCTGGGCAACGGCATGAGAGCAGGGGCAGTGCACGACTCCTGTGACCGGGCCCAGATTCAAGAACTGATAATAAACTGCGAGCTGGCGGACGAGGCACACGGTCAAGGATTGCAGGTTATGACCGAGGGTCCTGGTCACATTCCCATAGACGAGATCGAGACCAACGTGAAGCTCCAGGAGAAGCTGAGTGGAGGAAGGCCCTACTACGTCTTGGGTCCCGTGCCCACCGATGTCTTTCCAGGGTACGATCACGTGGTGGGCGTTGTGGGAGCAGCGTTGGCCGCACAGCACGGTGCCGATCTGATTTGTTATCTCACCCCGGCGGAGCACTTGGCCCTTCCCTTGCCACAGGACGTGAAGGAGGGGGTTAGGCACGCCCGCATGGGGGCCTACATGGGAGACATGGTGAAACTCGGTAAGAGGGATAGGGATCTTGCCATGGCCCACGCCCGCCGGGATCTCGATTGGCCAAGGCAGCTTCAGCTATCCACCTTCAAGGACAGGTTCAAAGAGATACGCTCAAGCCGCCCTCCAGAAGCCCCCGACACATGTACCATGTGCGGTGAGCATTGTGCCCTCAAGGTAGTTAGGAGGTACTTTGAAAGCTAAAGGACGTATCTTCGTAGTGGGCATTGGCCCGGGGGTATTGAATCACCTAACTCCTGAAGCGAGGCGAGCCCTGGAGTTTGCCAGCCACTGGGTTGGATACAGGCTCTATTTGGAACAGGCGGTCTCCATAGTTCCTTCTGGACGCAGGTATCTGCATCCCTTTTCAATGGGTGGCGAGATAGACAGGTGCGACAAGGCTCTGGAGCTTGCCCGTTCGGGAGAGGTGGTTGCCCTTGTTTCCAGTGGTGATCCCGGGATCTACGGCATGGCTGGTCCCCTCCTTGAGATGGCGGAAGATGAAGATATTGAGGTGGAGGTGATCCCTGGTCTACCGGCCCTCTCTGCAGCTGCCTCTAGGCTGGGAGCACCTCTGATGAGTGATTTTGCCCTCGTATCGCTGTCGGATCTCTTGGTTCCCTGGGAGGGTATTCTATACCGCCTGGAGAAGGCCTCTTCTGCCGACCTGGTGCTGGTCCTCTACAACCCCGGCTCCAGGGGGCGAAGGTACCATCTGGCCAAGGCGTTGAAGGTGGTTTCTGGCTGGCGCTCGCCGGATACCCCCCTTGGGGTGGTCTGTAGGGCCCTGGGAGAAGGTGAGAAGGTCTTTCTCACCACCTTGGGTCAATGGACAGACCAGGAGTTCACCGACATGTCTGCCACCGTGGTGGTGGGAAGTTCGCGAACCAGGGTGGTTGGAGGCAGGATGGTGACCAACAGGGGTTACGGATGCGAAGGAGAGGGATTGAAAAGGCCCTCCCTTCCCTCGTGGCTACCCGTGGTTGAGTTGGGAGAGGGGGGATTATCCG